>NZ_JBNNVG010000004.1:0-19849 GCF_050280425.1 Lysinibacillus sp. NPDC093190
GGATATTAAAGCTACTAAACGAAAATGAATAAAGAATAGAGACAGAAATAAGGCACTTCCTGTTCAAAATCGAACAAGAAGTGCCTTATTTTTATATGAGAAAGGTTCGCTTTTATGAAAACGTAAGTTTTTCAGTGCCCTCCCTAAAGGGAAGCTCATTTTTTGTAACTAATTTGTAACTGGAGTTTTATATAGTGGTTATAGCAACGAAAGCGCTTTCTTTTTAACTTATTATGAAAGGGGTTATGGGATGAAGAAGCATTGTTTATTTGTGCTTTTATTGATGCTGACGATGTTGATGGTAGCTTGTAATTCAGATGGGACGAAGGATAGTTCAACAGATGGTAAGACTTCGGAGGATGATTCAAAGGGGACTGCTGAGGAAGGGGGCACTATTAAAATTGGTGTGCTTGCGTCATTGACGGGTGCTCTTGAGTCGTACGGGAAACAAACACAGCGTGGCTTTGATTTAGGGATTGAGTATGCTACAGGCGGTACGATGGAGGTTAATGGTAAGAAAATAGAAATTGTCTATGAAGATACAGAAACAAAGCCTGAGGTTGCGGTACAAAAAGCGACAAAGCTATTAGAAGATGACAAGGTTGATTTCTTAGTAGGCTCCTCTAGCTCAGGTGATACGCTTGCTGTTCTGCCACTTGCGGAAGAATACCAAAAGATTATGGTGGTGGAGCCTGCGGTAGCGGATAGCATTACTGGCTCAGAATTTAATAAATATATTTTCCGTACAGGTCGAAATTCTTCTCAGGATGCTTATGCAGCAGCGGCAGCGATAGCAGGAAAGGGTGTTAAGATTGCAACGTTTGCGCCGGACTATTCTTTTGGCTTGGATGGGGTGAAGGCGTTTAAGACAGCTGCGGAAAAGTTAGGCGCAGAAATTGTTTTAGAGGAATATGCAGATCCAGCAGCAACTGATTTTACGTCCAATTTGCAAAAAGTAATTGCTGCAAAACCAGATTATCTATTTGTTGTCTGGGCTGGAGCAAACTCACCGTGGAATCAAATTGCAGATTTAAAAATTCAAGAAAAGGGCATTAAAATTTCAACGGGAGCACCAGATATTATTGCATTAAAATTTATGAATCCGTTAATTGGTATGGAAGGATTCTCTGTTTATTATCATACGTTACCACAAAATGATGTGAATAAATGGTTAGTTGAGGAACATCAAAAACGCTTCAATGAAGTTCCGGATTTATTTACGCCAGGAGGCATGTCTGCAGCCATATCTATTGTTGATGCTCTGAAAAAATCAAATGACGATACAGATGCGGAAAAACTTATCGGCATTATGGAAGGGATGTCATTTGAAACACCAAAAGGAACGATGATTTTCCGAAAAGAAGACCATCAAGCATTACAGTCGATGTATTCTATCCGTTTAGAAAAACAAGATGGTGTAGATTATCCAGTACCAGTGCTAATTCGTGAGCTGAGCCCTGAAGAAACAGCACCTCCGATCATGAATAAGTGAAGTTGGAGACAGATATTATTCTGTCTCTCTTCACCCACTTTCATATGAGAATGGGTGAAGAGAGATAGAAGTACTAGAAAGGAGAATACGATGGAACCCATTTTACGAACAGAAAACTTAACTATTTGTTTTGGCGGACACACAGCTGTCGACCATGTGAATTTTAATATGCCGGAAAAGCATTTGAAATCAATTATTGGACCAAATGGAGCTGGAAAAACCACCTTCTTTAATTTGCTTAGTGGAGAGTTAAAACCGACTGCCGGGGATGTTTATTTTAAGGGACAGTCACTTGCGCAAAAATCAGCTATTGAAAGAACTCGAATGGGTCTAGGGCGCTCTTTTCAAATTACGAATGTTTTTCCGAACTTAACAGTTTTGGAAAATGTCCGTTTGGCTGTGCAATCCAAGGAGAAAGTTCGTTACCAATTATTTCGCCATTACAAAAGTTATAAGGCGATTACAGAAAAAGCGGAGGAGCTATTAACACTTGTATTGCTTGACAATAAAAGAGATGCTCTTACGACAATGCTATCCCATGGGGAAAAGAGAAAGCTTGAGATTGCAATGCTGTTAGCACTTGATACGGAAATCCTTTTCCTTGATGAACCAACGGCAGGCATGTCCTTAGAGGAGGTACCAACGATTTTGGAAGTTATTCGCACCATTAAAAATCAGGGCGATAAAACCATTCTGCTCATTGAGCACAAGATGGATATGATTCTAGATTTGTCGGACTCGATTATGGTGCTATTTAACGGCCAACTTCTTGCGGATGGAACACCAGGGGACATCATGAAAAATGAAACCGTACAAAATGCATATTTAGGAGGTCTGTACGATGAACACCTTACTGAAATTAAATGATGTCCACACATATATCGGTCAATACCATATTTTGCAGGGAGTCAATTTTGAGGCCATGGAGGGGCAAGTAAGTGTACTGCTTGGTAGAAATGGAGCAGGCAAAACGACCACTTTAAAAACGATTATGGGGTTAACGCCTGCTTCAAAAGGAGAGGTAGAATTTCGCACACATTCTATTAAAAAAAGCCCAACCTATAAAGTTGCAAAATTAGGAATAGGCTATGTACCTGAAAATCAAGGGATTTTTGCAGATTTAACGGTAGAGGAAAATATGAAAGTGGCTATGCGTAAAGAAGATACAGCTACTTTCGAGCGACAAAATTATGTGCTGGAGCTGTTTCCGGATTTAAAGAAGTTTTGGAAGAAGGCTGGTGGACATCTTTCGGGTGGTCAAAAACAAATGCTGTCCATGGCAAGGGCATTTATCAATGATAGTGAATTAATGTTGATTGATGAGCCTTCTAAAGGACTGGCGCCCATAGTGGTAGAGAAAGTAATGGAGGCCATCGTTGAAATGAAAAAGCAAACGTCCATCGTACTTGTAGAGCAAAATTTTATGATGGCGAGCCGAATTGGTGATACGTATACATTGATTGATGATGGCAGAACAGTTCACTCGGGCAACATGCAAGATCTTATCCATCATGAAGAACTAAAAAGAAAATATCTTGGAATCGGATAAAGGTGGTGTATTTGATTGGAGCTTTTCGTCAATTTAGTCATTAATGGCCTGGCTACTGGCATGTTAATTTTTTTACTAGCGGCGGGTCTGACGTTAATTTTTGGATTAATGGATGTTTTGAACTTTGCTCATGGCGGTTTATTTGTTTGGGGGGCTTATGCTGGGATCTTTACGTATATGTTTACAGAGAGCTTTCTCATTGGCGTTGTAGGTGCCGTCGTAACAGGAGCTTTATTGGGACTTATTACAGAAAAATTAATTATCACACCTGTATACGGCAATCATATTCAGCAAATTTTAATTACATTAGGGCTGATGCTTGTGCTACAGGAGTTGATCAAAGTTGTTTTTGGTCCAAATGGTGTAGCAGTGAAAACACCGAGCTACTTAACAGGCAGCTGGGAAATTGGAGACGTTATTATCATAAAATATCGATTATTTATTATTGTTGTAGGTTTTATTATTTTCGCTATTTTCCAATACATGCTAAAGAAAACGAAGATTGGACTAATCGTTCGGGCAGGTGTACAAGATAAAGAAATGGCACAGGCACTTGGCATTCATATAAAGCGGGTATTTTTATATGTTTTCATGGTTGGTGCGGCACTAGCAGCACTTAGTGGCATGTTAATGGCTCCGTATTCAGGTGTCATCTATGCGGAAATGGGCATGGAGTATGCAATTTTAGGCTTTATCGTTGTCGTAATCGGAGGAATGGGCAGTTTTTCGGGCTCGCTATTGGCAGCCATATTAGTCGGTTTAGCAGGTAGCTTTATGGCTTATTATGTGCCAGTGCTATCGCTTGCGGTCAATATGATTTTAATGGCCATCGTCTTAATTTTCCGTCCACAAGGCTTATTTGCTATGAGAAAGGAGAGATCAACATGAAAATGAGGCTTTCATTGCAGCATCTATGCTTTTTTCTCATGTTAGCTATTTTAGTGCTGCTCCCTTTCGTCAATGATTCAAGGACGCTCATTATTTTATTAACGCAAATCTTTATTTTCGGTATTTTAGCGATGAGCTATGACATTCTCCTTGGCTATACAGGTATTGTGTCGTTCGGGCATGCTATGTTTTTTGGTTTAGGTGCCTACACAACGGCAGTCATGCTGAAACAACTGGAGCCAACACTTTCAACATTTTTATTATCGATCATAGTCGGCATGTTGCTAGCCGGGTTCATTAGCTTCTTAGTAGGATTACTGACACTTCGATTAAAAAGTCATTTCTTTGCGATGCTGACATTATCTTTTTCGGGACTATTTTTAGTAGTGGCAGAAAAATGGCGTTCTGTTACATACGGAAATGATGGTTTTACGTTTAGAGCACCAGAAATGTTTAGAGATCGAATGACGTTTTATTTCTTTGTACTGGCATGCTTAGTCGTTATTTTTATTGTCCTATATCGTTTCGTTAACTCGCCAACTGGTCGGATTTTAATTGCTGTTCGGGAAAATGAACAACGAACAAAATCATTAGGCTATAACACCTTGTACTATAAAGTGATTGCATCCGTTGTTGCAGGAACCGTTGCAAGCTTAGCAGGCTCCTTATATGCTGTGTCACTCCGTTTTGTCAATACGAGTGTGATGACGATGGACATTACGCTAGATGCATTATTAATGACGATTATTGGCGGTGTTGGCACACTAGTTGGACCATTACTAGGATCGGCTGTTATTGAATATGCACAGCATGCACTTTCAGGGTTAGCTCGTGATTATCCAATATTTGAACGTTGGATTATCTTCTTTGGAATTCTTTATATTTTAGCAGTTATCTTTTTCCCAAAAGGAATTATTGGATCACTGCGCATGATGTTTTGGAAATGGCGATTAAAGCACAAGGAAAAAGACCAATCATCGGTTACCCTGCCACAGGAAAAGGAGCGATTTGAATGACTGTAGGCATTGTAAGTACAGGAATCTATATTCCACAAACGAAAATGACAGCTAAAGAAATTGCGGCGCTTTCCAATATTCCAGAGGATATTATTCGACAAAAAATGGGTATCTATGAAAAACCTATTCCTGGTGAGCATGATCATACGGTTCAAATGGGGATATGGGCAGCACAGGATGCTATACGCAAGGCTAATATCGATCCGAAGGACATTGATGTTGTGATTTATATAGGAGAGGAGCATAAGGAGTATCCCTTATGGACTGCCTCTATAAAAATGCAGGAGGAGCTAGGGACCGTAAATGCTTGGGCATTCGATGTGCAGTTAAGATGTGGCACGACCATTATGGCATTAAAAATAGCGAAAAGTTTAATGGCGTCGGATGATTCAATTCTTACTATACTCCTTGCTGGTGGCTATCGAAACGTTGATTTTATCGATTACAGCAATCCTCGAACACGCTTTATGTATAATTTAGCAGCTGGTGGTGGCGCTATCCTTTTACAAAAAGACTATGACAAGAATCATTTATTAGAGGCAGATATTATGACGGATGGTTCGTTCTCAGAGGATGTAGTCGTGCCTGTTGGTGGTACAAAAAAACCTTTGACGCCTGATGCTTTAGAGAATAATTTGTATCAGCTCGATGTGATAGATCCAATTGGGATGAAGGAGCGTTTAGAACAAAAATCTTTAAGCAATTTTTTGAAGGTAATTCGAACATCCTTGGCGAAAAGTGGTTTAAATGAGGGGAGTATTGGCTATTTAGCAATGCTTCACATGAAAAGGTCTGCTCATGATTATATTTTATCTGAACTAGGGTTAGGGCAGGAGCAGTCCATATATTTACAAGAGTATGGTCATATCGGACAGATTGACCAAATCGTATCATTGCAGCTTGCGTTAGAAGAAGGCCGTATCCGCGATGGAGACATCGTCACACTTGTTAGTGCAGGGATTGGCTATGTATGGGGAGCTATTACGATTCGATGGGGATAAGGGGGAAATACGATGTTAAAAACTGTTCAGCTATCAAATGGAGAAACGATTGCGTATCGTAAGCGCCAAGGGGGAGAACGTGTTTTATTACTTATTCATGGAAATATGACATCCTCCAAGCATTGGGACGTTCTAATCGATGAATTAGATGAAAAATATACAATTTATGCGATGGATTTACGGGGCTTTGGTAGTTCATCTTATCATAAACCGATTTCCGCGATTAAAGATTTTAGCGATGACGTGAAGCTTTTTGTGGACGCCATTCAATTAAAACAGTTTGACATGATTGGCTGGTCTACGGGCGGAGCAGTATGTATGCAGTTTGTCGCTCTTTATCCCGGCTATTGTCAGCAGCTTATTTTACTAGCCTCGGCATCTACGCGAGGCTATCCATTTTACACGGATTTAGGTACTGGCAATCAAGCAGCATTAAAGAGGGCATTTACCTATGAAGAAGTACTCGTCGATACATCTAAAACAAAATTAGTACAAGGCTTCTATGATTCGAAAAATGTGCAAGGCTTACAATCGGTTTGGAACGCACTTATTTACACCCATAAGCAGCCTAGCTCGGAACACTATCAGACATATGTGGAGGATATGCTGACGCAAAGAAATCTCGCTGAAGTTTATCATGCATTAAATGTCTTTAATATAAGTGCTGTTGATCATGAGGTCACAAAAGGCACTCATGAGGTACAACAGATTACCATTCCAGTTTTAGTGTTAAGAGGGGATCGTGATTACGTTATAACAGAAGGAATGAATGATGAAACAATGCTCGATTTAGGTGCAAATGCACAATTTGTCAGTTTAAAAGACTGTGGTCACTCTCCATTAATTGATGATTTACCACAGCTTACTTCTGAAATTGAAACGTTTTTAGAAATAGGAGGAAAAAAGTATGCGTTTAAACAATAAAGTTGCCATTATTACAGGAGCTGCGAACGGGATTGGCTATGCGGCTGCTGAACGATTTATTGAAGAGGGTGCCTTCGTTGTCATTGCAGATTTTAATGAGGATGCTGGTGTGTCAGCTGCTCAGCATTTAGGGGATCAAGCATTATTTGTGCAAGTAGACGTTGCAGATAGAGAGAGCGTTAAGAACTTAGTGGCAACAGTCATAGAGCAAATGGGCCGTGTCGATATTTTAGTGAACAATGCAGGTATTACACGTGATGCAATGTTAACAAAAATGACAGAAGATCAGTTTCACCAAGTGCTTGATGTGAATTTGACTGGCGTTTTTCATTGTACGCAAGAGGTCATTCCACATATGATTGCTGCCGGTGGTGGCAAAATTATTAATACATCTTCAGTTAGTGGTGTCTATGGCAATGTCGGCCAAACGAATTACGCTGCCACTAAGGCTGCTATCGTCGGTATGACAAAAACTTGGGCGAAGGAATTAGGGCGCAAGGGTATCAATGTTAATGCGGTGGCACCTGGCTTTACAGAAACTGACATGGTAAAGAAAATGCCAGAAAATGTGCTAGCACAAATGCGTTCCATCGTGCCACTGCAAAGATTAGGAACACCTAGAGATATTGCCAATGCCTATTTATTTTTAGCATCTGATGAGGCTTCCTATGTCCACGGTCACACACTTCATGTGGATGGAGCAATTATGATGTGATAAGGAGGCTTTCAAGATGTTTGTAGAGCAATCCTGGATTTTAAAACGTGCATCGCTAACACCTAAACGTCTAGCATTGGTGAACCTAGAAACAAAGGAGCAGTGGACTTATCAGCAGTTAACAGAGGAAATTGCAAAATGGAGTCATTTTTTTGAGCGCCAAAACTTGCAGGCAGGGAGTCGTATAGCCGTATTTGCGAAAAATCACATCCAGCTTTTTGCTGTCTTATTCGCCTGTGGATTAAGAGGCCTTATCTATGTGCCATTGAATTGGCGTATGAGTACGAAGGAATTACATGATATTTTGACGGATGCTAGGCCTTCTTTACTGCTATACGATGAAGAAATGAATTGTCCTTTATCATTCGAAAATATGCATTCTCTTCGTTTAGCTAATGAAGGAGCAGTTCTCAGCATTCGAGCAGTAGACCTTAATGATCCTTGGTTAATGATTTATACAGGGGGCACAACTGGAAAGCCAAAGGGTGTTGTACTATCCTTTAATTCTGTGAATTGGAATGCTATTAATACAATTATTAGCTGGGGCTTGAGTGATAGTGATTGTACGTTAAATTATATGCCGTTGTTTCATACAGGAGGTTTGAATGCCTTATGTATACCGCTGCTAATGGCTGGCGGTACAGTTGTTATTGGTGATAAGTTTGAGGCGGAAAACGCTCTTCAGGCGATTAATCAGTATAAGACAACGATTTCGCTTTTTGTGCCAACAATGTACCAAGCGATGATTGCGACGAATTACTTTCAGAAGAGTAGCTTTCCTTCAATGAAAGTATTTTTATCAGGGGGAGCACCATGCCCGTATCCAATATATGATGCGTTTTTTAAGAAGGGGCTATTTTTTAAAGAGGGCTATGGTTTAACAGAAGCGGGGCCAAATAATTTTTATATTTCTCGAGAGGCAGCCTATTTGAAAAAAGGTGCCGTGGGGAAGAGCATGCAATTCAATGAAGCTAAAATTATCAATAGTGCAGGAGAAAGCTGTGAGCCAAACGAAGTGGGAGAGCTATTAGTTAGAGGAAAGCATATGTTTCGGTTTTACTGGAATAATCAGGAGGAGACTGAAAAAATCATTCATGAAGGTTGGTTGAAAACCGGCGATTTAGCCCTGATTGATGAGGATGGTGACTTTTATATTGTTGGTCGCAGTAAAGAGATGATTATTTCTGGTGGAGAAAATGTTTATCCGCAGGAAGTAGAGCAATGTATTTTGCGCCATCAACTAGTGCAAGAGGTTGCGGTGATTGGAGTGGCTGATGACTATTGGGGAGAAATCGTGGCAGCAGTTATCGTTTGTCAGGATAAGCAAGATACTCTATTAGAAGAAATCAAAGAAATCTGTAGCAAGTATCTAGGTCGCTACAAAATTCCCAAAAAGATTATGTTCATCGATGAATTGCCAAAAACAAGTGTTGGAAAGATTGATAAAAAAGCATTGCAAATGTATGCGAAAGCCGCGAATTAAGCCGTTTCGCCCTGACATAATGATAGCTGCCGCTTCAGAAAATGAAGAAAAAAACGCTTGGATATCCAGGCGTTTTTTGGTTCTATAACGGAACTACATACCACTTAACAACTTTATATTAGTCAACTGATAATCCGTTAATAAAACAATATACTAATTCTTCTTCTAACTGACTTAATTTACGATTTAATTGAGTAGATAGCTCATTAACCAAATTTAAGTGGTTTCTTTGATGTTTTTCTGTTAAATCACAAATTAACTTCAATAACATTATATACCCCATAAAATCCTCTTTAGATAATGGAGATTCATGCGAAAGCACATAGATTTCGGCATCGAACATTTTGATATTTTCCAAGAGATGTCTAACATTCTCAATTTTATATTGTGGTTGATGTGTGTATATACTTGGATATAAGCAGTCTCCTAAGAAAAGTACTTTTTCTTCCTCTACAAAAATGAGTGATGAGTCATCAGAATGATCTCCACCTACATGTTTGACAACACACCGAATACCGCCTAAATCAATCTCATATTTATCTTTAAAAGTAATATTAGGTAAAGTGATGGTGATATTTCTGTCTTCTCCAAATTCTTTTTTAATCATGTCGGAGCAAAACTGATTCTCTTGGCCTTTTTCTACACGAGTATCTAAAGCTTCATCTGACCACTCATATTTCTTAATTTTTTCAAGATGTATTTTTGTGTTTTCATGTGCTATGGTTAATAGGTTCATCTGATTTATTCCAAAGCTATGATCCCAATGCCAATGTGTTAATACTACTGAATGATAATTCGTAATTTGATATTGATCTAGCTCACCAAGAAATAAATTTGCATGTTTATCAGAATTTCCTCCATCTACAAGTAAAGTTTGATGATCTCCACATATGGCAGACAATATTGGTCGATCTGTTTTAGGATCATGTGGTAAATAATATATATGATTGGTTAGTTTTTTCAAATTTTTCTCCATTATCTTAACTCCCTTTGTTTTAATTAGTTCCGACAATCTTATTTAATGTATCCAGAACATTTTTTAACTCTGTTAAGCTAACTTTCGAATAATATTTTTCCACAAGAATGGCGTCTATTTTATTTAGAAGCTGATGAAACTCTTGGCCTCTAGCCCCAAGATAAATAAAGGTCTCTCTGCGGTTTATTGAATTCTCTTGACGATAGATCATTTTCATTTCTTCTAGCTTTGAAATTACTTGGCTAACCGCACTTTTTGAAATACCAAAATGATTTGCAACATCATTCGCAATTACGGGCTCATTGCGAATGATATAAAACATTATAATTTCTTGTTGAGGAGTCAAGTGAAAGTTCTCTAATTGCTCAACCTCTTTGGTTTCTTGTAATACTAACAACTTGAACTGCTCAAATCTTTGATTGATTTTGTCTATAATTATTAAATAATCGTGCATAGATTTATCATCCCCAATGCATCTTTAGTTAAGTTCAGTTTACTTAACTATTGTTATTTTGTCAATTATTGTATTTTATTCTTTAGGATGGAAATTACTCTTTTCCCATAGAAATTGTTTTTTTATAGCCACTGCATATTAACAGCCCATTTATATTAAAAATGTTAATTTATTGATAATGTATTGAAACTATTTATAGAATAATGTTTAATTAACTTGGCTTACATTTTATACATAATATTCCTAATAAATATGAAAAAGGAGAGATGAATTTATTGCGCACTTTTAAAATAAGTACAAAATTTAATTTGCTTTTAATTGGAGTCATCATATTTTTAAGCATTATGATTGGATTTGTATCTCAAATACAGGTGAAACAAATTATGCGTAACAATTTTGAGCAGAGCATAACCCATATTTCAAAGGTCGGTTATAAGCTGCTAGAGGAACGATTTAAGGGAGATTGGGCTATAAAAGATGGGGATCTTTATAAAGGGGATACAAAAATCGTTAATCAGGAAGCCTTTGTTGATGAGGTAGGTGAAAGCATCGATGGTGGTGTAACCATTTTCCAAGGGTCAAAAGGACTGATCACCAATCTAAATCTAAATGGAGAACGTTTAGTTGGCAAAGATGCGGATCCAATAGTCGTTGAAAGTGTAATGAATAAAGGGGAAACCTTCATAGGTGAAGCAGATGTAGTAGGAACGAAATATTTAACACTCTATGCACCCATTAAAGATGCAAATGGAGACATCATTGGGATGTGGTTTGTCGGTGAAACGATAGATGGGGTTAATGCTATTATTTTTGCATTTATCGGTAAGCTTCTCATTGTATTGTTCATCGGAGCTGTCATTGCTGTATTAGGCAGTTTCCTTTTCACAAGAGCATTTGTGAAACCGCTGCGTGAAATAAATAATCAACTACGAGACATTGCGGATGGAGAAGGAGATTTAACAAAACAGCTACAAATTAATTCCAAGGATGAAGCAGGTGAGCTTGCGCAATCCTTTAATAAAATGCTGACAAGCTTAAAAGTATTAATGCAACAAATAGCCCAATCCTCTAAACAGGTTGATTTATCGTCTGATGGCTTAACAACTAAATCGCAGCAAACGGCGGATATGACAAGACAGCTAACATCAACATTAGAAGATATAGCGGATGGTTCAAAAACTACATTACATAGCACAAGTGATAGCCTAACTGCCATGCAGGAAATGGCGGTTGGCATCCAACAAGTTGCTGAAACCGCTTCAACTGTGTCAGATGCTGCAGATTTAATGAGTGATGAGGCTACTCAAGGCAATGACTCTTTAAATCGTGTATTGAATCAAATGACAATTATTAATGAATCATCTGGCAATGTAGAGGCACAGGTCCGTATATTAGGTGATCAGTCACAGCAAATTGGTAATATCGTTGATGTGATTACAAGCATCGCCGATCAAACGAATTTGCTAGCTTTAAATGCAGCCATTGAAGCGGCTCGTGCTGGTGAGCAAGGCAAAGGCTTTGCTGTCGTTGCAGATGAGGTTCGCAAATTAGCTGAACAATCAAAGGAATCTGCCGATCAAATAGCATCACTCATTCATTCTATTCAAAATGATACGGCCAATGTAATTACGGCTATTTCTAGTAACTCGAAGGAAGCTGCAGCAGGTATGGATGTTGTTGATGATACAAAACTGGCTTTCCACAAGATCATGCAGTCGATTAAAGGGGTTAGTACACAGTTGCATGACATCTCTGCTGTAACGGAGCAAATGTCCGCAAGTGTTGAAGAAGTTACTGCCTCAACAGAAACAATGGCACGCATTGCAAGTAAGGCAACTGAAAGTACGGAGCATGTGACGTTAACAGCGAAGGAGCAATTAGCTTTCATAGAAAATATGGCTTCTTCAGCGAAAGAGATGGCACAACAGGCAGACGAGCTTCAAAGTTTACTAAAAAAATTCCAATATTGATGTTGTTGAAAAAACGCTTGATAGTCTAACGATTTAAGGTTCAAGAAAAGGAAAAATTAACTCCTCCTACTTAACAATTAGACGTTAAGGAGAAACAGTTTACACTAAACGATAGAATATACTAAACGAATACTCCTGAAAAAAGGAGTGTTTTTTAATAAATGGATTTTTATGTTAAAGTGGAGTGTAGGGAATATAAAATGGGGAGGAAACTGAGATGAACAAAATATTAATTCTTGGAGCAAGTGGTCTTATTGGTAAAGCCATAATCGAAGAATATAAAAATGATTTTGACCTGTATGGGACATATTCTTCTTCTATCACGAACCTACCTAGAGAAAAGCAATTTCAATTAGACATAACACAAATTGATAGATTCAAGAAAATGCTTAAAACAATCAATCCTGATATTGTCATATCTTGCTTAAGAGGAGATTTCAATCAACAATTGGAGTTCCATAAACAATTGGCGACAGAATTAAAGAATAGCAAAGGCATTTTGTATTATTTTTCTACTGCCAACGTATTCGATGGAGATTTTTCAAAACCCCATTTTGAATCAGATTCTTGCCTTGCAGAGTCAGACTACGGCAGTTTTAAAATTAAGTGTGAAAATACATTGCAACAAATAATAGGAGAACGTGCAATTATTATTAGAATCCCGGCTATTTGGGGTAAGAATTCCCCAAGAATGAACCTAATAAAGAAAGGTATTGAAGATAATCAAGTAATAGATGTTTACAGCAATTTGGAATGTAATAATTTATTAGACACGCAGTTAGCCAAACAATTAAAGTATATAATCGATAACAAACTTAAGGGGATATTCCATTTGGGCTCGATAGATACGATGACCCAAGCAACGTTTTTTGAAAGGCTGATAAATGGACTTTCAGACAAAAAAGGATATTTTACGGTTTAACTTATACGAGGAAACTGACAAGAAATTTTATTTCGCGCTGAAATCAAATCGTCAGGATATGCCAAATTTTCTCCAAAGCAAACGAAAGTATTATTTCAGTGTTGAGATGTTGTTAAATACAAATCTTGAGAAAATTTATCTTGATGACATCTATCTTAACTAGAACAACATAAACAGTAGTCATAAATAATAATCCATTGGCATAGTGACGTGACGCCGTTAGGCATGAGTTCTCTGTATCGGACTCATGCCTTTTAATTTTGGAGAACTACTCAGGTCCTAAATCAGGGCAATGAGAAATAATCTGAATGATGTCCCGAGTGAAAAGCGGTTTGGAAAAGAGGAGAGTCAGTTTTTTACAATCTTTTTTAACGATGACTTCTTATTTAATCAAATTTTCTTACTTGCATTTATTTTTTTCACAAAGGTTCCCATAATACAAACATATCAGTAAAATAGAGTAGGTTAGGGGGACTGTATTTTGAAAGATCAACGCTTTAAAATTGCGCATCGAGAGGCGCTTATCGGTATCGGGCTTGTTATCGTCAACTTTGCGATTTGGTTTGGCTTTGCCTATGGACTAGGCTCTGGTGATCCAACAAGCTATACGTATGTATTCGGTTTCCCTGCATGGTTTTTCTATAGCTGTATTGCAGGGACATGCTTTATGATTATTTTAATCTGGGTCGTCATGAAACTCTTTTTCAAAGAGGTACCATTTGACGATGAGGAGGTGGATCAATAATGCACTGGCAAGTTATTGTTCCACTGTTATTATTTTTAGTCATCATCTTTGGTATCGGGATCTGGTCAAATAAGTATATACGCTCTTCCGATTCATTTTTGCAGGAATACTTCCTTGGTGGTCGTGAAATGGGAGGCTTCATCCTTGCGATGACAATGATTGCTACGTATGGTAGTGCAAGTAGCTTTATTGGTGGTCCAGGCGTTGCTTATACGAAAGGGCTTGGCTGGGTATTATTGGCGATGGCGCAGCTTCCTGCAGGTTATTTTGTTTTAATGATTTTAGGGAAGAAATTTGCTATTATCGCAAGACGTTATCAAGCCATCACGTTAATAGACTTTTTACGTGAGCGCTATAAGAGTCATGCCATAGTCATCCTATCAGCCATTAGCATCATTATCTTTTTATTTTCTGCAATGATGGCACAATGGGTAGGTGGTGCTCGATTAATTGAATCATTAACGGGCTTAAACTACACAACTGCACTCTTTATTTTTGCGATTTCCGTATTAGTTTATGTTATTATTGGGGGCTTCCGTGCGGTTGCATTGACGGATACGGTGCAAGGCTCGATTATGGTCATTGGAACAATTATTTTATTAATTGGGACAATCATCGCTGGTGGAGGAATCGATAATATTATGACCTCACTTGTCGCTGAGAATCCGAATCTTGTGTCTCCATTTGGAGCAGAAGGTGAATTAACGCCATTATACGTTTCTACATTTTGGATTTTGATAGGTGTTGGAGTTGTGGGGCTTCCGCAAATCGCTGTTCGTGCCATGAGCTATAAAGATTCAAAAAGCATGCATTTAGCCATTATCATTGGCACTATTGCCATAGGGACAATTATGTTTGGGATGCATCTAATTGGTGTTTTAGCACGTCCAGTAATACCAGGCATTGAGATTGGTGATAAAGTAATGCCGCTGCTGACGTTAAAGGTTTTGCCGCCATTTTTAGCTGGCATTGTTTTAGCAGCACCCATGGCAGCAACGATGTCTACAGTCAACGCGCTACTTATGCTTGTAAGCTCTACAGTAGTGAAAGATATTTACTTAAATTATATAAAACCAACAGCTAATGATACGGAAATTAAGCGTGCAAGCTTTATTGTCACAACAGTGATCGGTTTAGCCGTCGTCGTTTTTGCACTAAATCCACCAGATTTATTAGTATGGCTTAATTTATTCGCTTTTGGCGGACTTGAGGCAGTCTTTATTTGGACCGTCGTATTAGGTCTATATTGGAAAAAAGCCAATAAGTATGGTGCTATTGCGTCAATGATTTCAGGTATGATCCTTTATATTATCATAGATCGTTTTTATCCTTCTGTCTTTGGCATGCATACTGTGACAATTCCGATAGTCGCTTCATTATTGATATTTGTTATTGTTAGTTTATTAACGAGCCATAAATTTAAGGATGAAAAGTTGTTTAGTTTTTTTACTGTAGACAATAAGCAACGGATAGAATGTTCGAAATGATGGATAGACTGTCCAAAATCGTGGATAGAAAGTTCAAAGTGACGGAAAGACCCTCTGAAGCGACGGATGAAACCTCCGAAGTGACGGAAAGAACCACTGTAACGACGGAAAGAACTTGAAGTGACGGAAAGCCTCTCCTGAGCGACGGAAAGAATCATTGAAGCGACGGAAAGCCTCTCCGAATTAAAGAAATAGAACGCCAAAGTTTGTCGACAAGCAAAGACGCCGTAGAGCTAGATATCTACGGCGTTTTTGATGTAATCATAAGCATTTTTAGTGAGCAATGTAATCGTTACGATAATAAACAATACGCGGACAAAACCGCTACCTTTTTTAATCGCAACACGCGAGCCTACCATTGCACCGGCAATTTGAGCTATACCCATCAGTAATCCATAAACATAATGAATCTGACCTAAGTAGGCGAACATTAAAAGACCAGCAAAATTACTTGCTAAGTTTAGAAATTTAGCATTTCCTGCAGCCTTTAAGAAATCGAAGCCGACTAATAAAAAGCTAAAAATTAAAAATGAGCCAGTTCCTGGACCAAGAAACCCATCATAAAACCCAATACTAAATAACAACAGCATGAATAAAACTAAGTGTGTAAACTTTAAATTTTTGACCGCAGCTACTGAACCCCAATCTTTTTTAAAGATTGTATAGATTGCAACAGCAGCAAGCATTAGGAGCATAAGTGGTTTTAGTAATTCAGGATTGATTAAATGTACAGTCCAAGCTCCGAAAAGTGATCCCACAAAGGCTAAAGGAAAGTATTTGATAACCGAACGAATTTCTAACTGACCGGAACGATAAAAGGAAATAGTTGATGTCAAAGATCCCATTGTACCGGCAAGTTTATTGGTCGCTACGGCTGCTGCTGGATTTAAACCAGCAAACATAAGGGCAGGTAATGCAATTAAGCCACCACCTCCAACGACCGCATCCACAAAGGCGGCTAAAAATCCAAAAGATATTAATAATATGACTACATTTAAATCTACATCAAATAGCATGTTTACACCTCTTTAGATAGTTACTACTGAAATAGTAACTAAATTTAACGTAACTGTAAAGACTATTTTTTTCGTTGGCTTATCTTCATAGCCTTAACTTATAATAGAGGAAATGGAGGGATTCGATGGAATTATTAATCGCCCAATTAAAAGAACTGGGATTCACAGAATATGAAGCAAAGGCCTATACTGCACTTGTCCAAAATAGTCATGTGAGTGCCTATCAAGTAAGTAAAAATTCCGGTATCCCACGTGCAAGAATATACGACATACTTGATGTACTCGTTGAAAAAGGGTTAGTACTAAAAGAAGAAACTGTCGATCAAACGACTTACTCTTCCATTCCTGTTGCTGTGTTTTTACAACAAATTCAGCAACGCTGGCAATCGAATTTTACGTCAATCAGTACTCAATTAGAAAAATTAGAAATAAAAGAGCAGGAAGCGGAGCATAAGGTTGTCACGCTAAAAGGAAAAGAGGCAATCGTCAATTACTGTCAGTCATTATTAAAAAAAGCGCAGAAAAAAGTACTATTATCGATGTGGGAAGATATGTATGAAGAATTGCTAGAAGATATACATGAGGTCGCGAAACATATCCCTGTTCATGGAATTACCTTGTATGTGGAGGACCATTTAGCTTCCATTGACCAACACCGTATCACTCGCTATACGAGGAATGCGTCTACACCTCATTGGTTTATTTTATCGATAGATGGCAAGCAAATGATTTATGGTCACTCACCGTCAAATCAAGAAACGGCTTTTATTACAAATGATCCTGTTCATATCTATTTATTAGAAGATTATATATGGCATGACGTGCTTGTCAATCGACTGTTAAAGCGCGATGATACGGAGCTTGAGGAATGGATTACTAAAGAACGTAAAGCCTTTTTCTTAGAATGAAAGTATTGAAAAAGAATCTGCTAGCCGTCATGTACATTACAGAGGGCAAGCAGATTCTTTTTTCTTTAAATATTAATAAAAAACTTTATCAACATTGTATTTAGCGCGGAATGAATTGATCGCGTATGTTTCGTAAATTTCACGTTCCATTGGATCTTCCACTTCATACACTTCAATTTTGAAAATTTCATTACGATGATTTTTCATCGGTGATACATTGTCCTCGAAATGCTTTTTAATACGTTGACGAATTTTACGTGCTTTACCGACAAATAATAGTTCGTTCTCTTCATTGTAGAATAAGAAAATACCACCGTTTTCACGTGTGATTTTATGGAAATCAATAAAACCATGGTACGGTGTGATTGGTACATCACCTGGCTTTAAATCTTGTTCGCGTTGGCGAATCACTAAATCTGGTTTTGGAAATTCAATTTTAATCAAACTATTCACGTTCCTCTCTGTTACTAAAGGTATATGTTAACATAAATACAGCATGTTTACCATCAAATCATAATGTAAACATTCAAGATTAGTGTTAAACAAATTACCTAATGACATGCATGATTAATAACAAAATATTCTATGTATTATTGATATTCTTAATTGTTCATGTTACAATTCTTTTTAATTAAATAATCTTATCATGAGAAGTTGAGGGATTTGGCCCGATGACGCTTCAGCAACCTCTAACAAAAGTTAGAAAGGTGCTAATTCCAGCAAAGGATTTGTCCTTTGAGAGATAAGAGTGAACGTGGAAAAATCCTTCTCATTCTATCTCACATGGAATGAGGGGGATTTTTTAATTTCATCGTTTGACATAATCAACTTTGCGCAGGGCCCGTGCATTGATACTAAAGCACTAAATGATTTTAACAGAGAGAAATTAAAGAGAGGGGAATGCAAGATGCCAATTAATATTCCGAAAAACTTACCAGCTGGAGAACATTTACGTGAGGAAAAAATATTCGTTATGGAAGAGGACAGAGCGAAAACTCAACAAATTCGTCCATTAAATATCTTAATTTTTAATTTAATGCCGGAAAAAGAAAAAACAGAGCTGCAATTACTACGTTTATTAGGTAATACACCGTTACAGGTGAATATTACATTTTTAAATACGGCAACACATGAATCGAAAAATGTTAGTAAATCACATTTGCAATTATTTTATACGACGTTTAATCAAATTCGTCATCGTCGCTATGATGGCATGATTATTACGGGTGCACCAGTAGAAAAAATGGCATTTGAAGAAGTGAACTACTGGCAGGAAATTTCAGAAATTATGGATTGGTCCAAAACAAACGTAACATCAGTCTTACATATATGTTGGGGTGCTCAGGCAGCGTTATACCATCATTACGGTATCGGTAAAATTGAGCTTCCTGCTAAATGCTCAGGTGTATACTCTCATGTCATTACGGATTTAACGGTGGATTTAGTACGTGGCTTTAGTGATTCATTTACGGCACCACATTCACGTTATACATCCGTATCAATTGATGAAGTACTTAACCATCCTGATTTACGATTACTATCTTATTCAGAAGATGCTGGTGTTTTCATTGTGCAATCAAAGGATAATAAAAACATTATGATTACTGGCCATCTTGAATATGATGCGACAACTTTAGCTGATGAGTATAGTCGTGATGTTGCGAAAGGATTAGATATTGAGGTACCAGTAAATTACTTCCCACATGATAATCCAGCAAATGAACCGATAAATACGTGGCGTGCCCATACACATTTATTATTCTCGAATTGGTTGAACTACTACGTATACCAAGAAACACCATACGAGTGGGATTTCGTTGATGAAATTGAATATCATATATAATGCTATTTAATAGCTATTAAAAATGATGACCTTTTTATTACAGGGTCATCATTTTTATACGCCACTATGCTATTAACTTTCTGGAGAATTTTTATTTTTATCACTGTTTGGGGTATTGCCGGTATCGCTATCATTCTGTGTAATATTGCTTGAAGCGTTATCACTTTTGCTCGGTGAAGGATTTTCGCTATTGCTGCTACTATCACTTTGAGTAGGAATAACGTTATTACTGCTACTTTCATTTTGAGTAGAATTATCGTTATTACAATTACTTTCGTTTTGTGTAGTATTACCGCCATTGCTGCTACTATTACTTTGAGTAGAATTACCGGCATTGTTGCTACTTTCATTTTGAGTAGAATTATCGTTATTAATATTACTTGCATTTTGAGTAGAATTACCGGCATTGCTACTACTATCACTTTGAGTAGAATTACCGGCATTGCTGCTACTCTCACTA
>NZ_JBNNVG010000004.1:19946-199957 GCF_050280425.1 Lysinibacillus sp. NPDC093190
CTTTGAGTAGAATTATCGTTATTGCTACTACTCTCACTTTGTGTAGCATTTCCGGCATTGTTGCTACTTTCATTTTGAGTAGAATTATCGTTATTAATATTACTTGCATTTTGAGTAGAATTACCGGCATTGCTGCTACTCTCACTTTGAGTAGAATTATCGTTATTGCTACTACTCTCACTTTGTGTAGCATTTCCGGCATTGTTGCTACTTTCATTTTGAGTAGAATTATCGTTATTACTATCACTTTGTGTAGTATTACCGGCATTGCTACTACTATCATTCTGTGAAGAATTATCGTTATTGTTGCTACCTGCACCTTGTGTAGCATTTCCGTTATTACTACCATTTTCATTTTGTGTATTACTACTACATTGCGTAGCATTTCCTTGATTACCATTAATTTTACGAATCATCGCGACAAGTAATAAAACTAATGGTAATAAAATCATGAAAACGAAGGAAAATATAGGCCATGTTTCTCTATTGTAAATATCTGAATGAATGATATTAGGATGAACAATTTGTGAAATCCCAAGGATAATCATGCCGAGTGGAAAAATGAGCGGTCGATGATTTTTAATTTTAAATAGTTGTCTGATACCGATAACCGCAGCATAAAAATACATAAAAGTTCTAATATAAATTGATATGATCCACATGGCTGCCATAATTACCTCAATACGCTGCAGAAAATTCCCGATTGAAATTCTTTGAGCTAATGAATAGCTAGGAAATGTCCGAGCAGCAGTATTTGCCGGACCTAGGACAAGGATAGACAGTGTGATGATCGTAATTAAGACAATCCCTCCAATAATTGTGCCAATGTAAAAACCTTTTTGTGCAGATTTTTGGACGTTAACTGCGGAAGGGAAAATCGTTAATAGTACAGCAAGTGGGAATGAAAAAAGACTTATAAATCGAATTATACTAAAGAATAATGATTTTTTTGGTGTTTCCATTATTGGCTGTATATTTTCAATATGGATGGATGGTGAAATAAAAATTACAAAGAAAATAAAAATTAAAATAAAAATTGGACATAGTATTTCTGCAGAACGGGCAAAAACTTCAATTCCTAGAAATGCAGCATAAATAATGATAATACTGAACATTAATGCAAAGGCCATCGTAGGTGTTTCTGGCATTATTTCCGTTTTCATGAAAATTCCAATGAAATATAATAATTCACCGGCAGAAAGTAAGGATATAATAATAAAGCCAATTGTAGTAATTTTTCCGAAAAAACGACCTAATATCTTTTCATTAGCCTCTACAAATGTAAGGGTAGGTGTTCTATTTCCTAAAGCAACGAAAAGCTTTACTATGGGCAAACTTATAACGACACCAATGATCGCTGCAATCCATGCATCTTGCTTTGCTTCGCTCGTTACACTTGCAGGGATAATTAAAATGGCTGTGCCAATTGAAAAGAGAAGGGTAATGATCATAAATTGTCTTGAACTAATTATTTCTTTTTCCATCATGAACGATACCCCTTTTCTTAATATAAAGTTGCCTTATTATTTTGTCAGGGAGACGAATAAATCTTTAATTGGTGAAAAAATAAAGGTAATTAAGTCTAGTGGGCTCGGAATTTTAAGCCTTAATGAGACCGCAATATTTAATGCAGCACCGAGCAATAAAAAAATCGAAAAAATAACGATCGTTTTCGTTTCTTTATTTTTTTTTAATGTTGGAATGAAGGCAAAGGCAATACCAGCAGAAATGATTAGTATGAATATCGTCATAATCATAGCTTATTCTCCCTTCGTCTTATTCACTAATGAGTTTTCCATCGTCCCTAATCCTTGTGTGTTCACATGTACTTCAACTTTAACTGGTAGCTCTTGAAATATAGTTAGCCAGTCTTTTTTTATTTTTTTCCACTCTTTAGGATTTGTGCGATGAAGTGCTTCACCAAATCCAAAAATATCGACCCGATAATTTTGCTGAACTGTTCGGATTGTTTCTTCGATTCGTTTTTTAATAAGTTCTTCCGTTTTTTTATTGACGTTTAGAATCGATTTTTCTTTAGTAAGATCTATATTACATTCAACTTCTCCGACATTTTGGCTAGCATCTATAGAAACATTGATTTTGGGAGCTCCTTTTTCAAATTCACCTTTTATTTTCGTCTTTGAGTGCGTAATTTCAGTTGATAACGTACCTCCCTTAGGGCAAGCAAGAATTTCAATTGTACTTTCTATTCTGTCCCTTAAATAACCTAGGCTTCTACTCTCATCTTCCGTTAAATTCCCAATGAGTTTATCTTCTTTAAATACAGCTAAGCCCGTATACCTCAATAGCACAGGAGATTTCGATCTTTTAACATTCGTCTGTTCCATTCCAACATTTTTATCCCCATGGATTTCAATGGCAGACATGACTACACTTTTTTCTTTGTTATTTAAAGTATTGATTAATTCATCAATTTTAATGGATTGAGTTGTACCCCAAGTTTTCTCTGATGTTTTAAGAGATTTTAGCATTTTATTAGCTGGTACTTTTTCGATAGGCGTTAATACATTTAAAACTTCATCGGCAGTCGCGTCATGAGCAACGATGACATCGAAATCATTTCTGAATTCATGATCTCTTGAAATCAAATCTAACGGTTCACTAATTCCTTCTTTTGCCAATTCATCACCGAGCACAACTATTTGTAGATGAGAAAAATAAAGTTTTCTAGCAGTTACTGTTGTCATTTTTCTAATAGCCTCAAAAACCGTTGTACCTTTTGAATGGTAGGTAATAACAGGTGATCGTCCTGAAGAAGGTTGTTTTGAGGAAATTTCACCAGGATCCACGACTTGGACAGTTATTTCAAATTCATTATCTACTTTATCTATTCCTAATGCTGCGACAATCGCTAATTCATTGAGTTCACGCTTACTCCAGCAACCACTTAAAAATAAAGTAAGAATCATTAGTAAACATATTGCCTTAAATTTTGCCATGGTTCATTCCTCGTTTACACATTCGTTTAATTCCTTTTTTTTGTATTAAAATATTTATGACCCCTGACAGTGTTTTTTTGACTAATTAAGCGTGGTCGAGTCAATAAGGCTCTACGCGGGAACAACACTAGTGCATCTTTTTGATCCTTTAAAATTAATGGGCCGAATGGACTTAAATATGGAACACCGAAAGTTCGAATGCTGCATAAGTGTAGGACGATGATCATAAGGCCAAACATCACACCAAACAATCCAACGATTGCTGCTACAATCATTAATGGGAAACGAAGAGCACGGACTGTATTGGATAAGCCATAAGCAGGGAATAAAAAGCTACAAATGGCTGTTAATGCCACAATAATGACCATTACGGCTGATACAACTCCTGCTTCTACGGCAGCTTGACCGATCACTAATGTCCCAACAATGGATACGGCTGGTCCAATGGTTCTTGGCATTCGAAGACCTGCTTCTCTTAACACCTCAAAGGCAATCTCCATAATGAGTGCCTCTACAACGGCAGGGAAGGGGACTCCTTCTCGTTGAGATGCAATACTTATTAGCATAGGAGTTGGTAGCATTTCTTGATGGAAGGTAGTGATAGCTACGTAAAGGGATGGTGCCACCAAGGCTAGGCTAATTCCAAAAAATCTTAAAAGACGTACAAAAGAACTAATCATCCAATGCTGATAATAATCTTCAGCAGACTGTAAAAAGGATGTAAACAGGGCCGGTACAATTAGGACAAACGGTGAACCATCCACTAAAATGGCGATTTTACCGTCTAATAGTTCACCAGCAATAACATCAGGCCGTTCTGAATTATAAATTGTAGGAAATATAGAGAATTTTGAATCTTGAATAAAATCTTCGATGTAGCCACTTTCTAAAATACCATCAATATTAATACGATCTAATCGGGAAAGAACCTCTGCTACTATTTTGTCATTCGCAATGTCATTTAAGTACATGACAGCAACTTCCGTTTTCGTTACCTCACCGATAATACGGGACTTAATCCAAAGATTCGGACTTTTAATTTTTCGACGGACAAGGGCCGTGTTAGTACGTAACGTTTCCGTAAAGGATTCCCTTGGTCCTCTAATGACCGACTCTGTTGATGGCTCCATTACCGCTCTATCTTTTGCACCTTTTGTACTTGTCACGATACCAGTTGAAGATTCATCTAATAAGATGACCGTATCACCATTCAAAATAGAATTGTACAGTGCTGAAAAATTGAAAATATCATTCACATCGCCGACTGTTAAACAAGAATCTCTTAAATATCGAATAATCTTTTCTATTTCTTCATCCTGATTATCCTCAATATCAAGCATTAGTTTAGAAATCACAGAATTAGAAATGCTTATTTTATCGGATAAGCCATCTACATAGATAATCGCCAACGTATATTTTTCAGCTTTTCCAATGGTAATTTCTCGTATGACAAGGTCATTACTATTCCCGAGTGTATTTTTAATCATCTTCAAATTTTGAGAAAGAGAAGTATACAGTTGGTCATTGTTTTGGGAGGTATCAGCAATTTTAGAAATAGACATGTTTTTTCCTCCTCAAGTTTTTACGTAAATATAGAATGTACAACTTTGAGAGAAGATAAACCAAGGTTGGAATTGTATTCATTAAAAAAAGCAGTGTTTCCCTTCGTATAAACGAAAGGAAACACTGCTTTATTTTTTATACTCATATTTTAATTCGTCATTTGTAGCATCCACATCTACATGTAAATTGTGATCATTGAAAAACCATAAATCTTTTTCATCAATATAATAGGTAACATCGTCAATAACTGTCTTTATACCAATGTTGATTGGTTCTTCACGTGTCATACCAAGAGAAAAGCCTTCGTGAAAAGGACTGGAACCACCATATCTAGCATAAAAACGAATAGTATCTCCGGATTCTACTTCCATCTCTTGTTTGAACCATTGTAGGGCTACATCTGTTAGTACGATATTCATTAGAATCTCCTCTTTCCGTTACAGCCATTTCACCTTTGGCTCGGTACCATTTTTAATGCGGGCAATATTTGCTCGGTGACGATACATGATAAAGGTAAATAAACATGCTACTAAAATACCTAACGCAAAATCACCTGTAACAAAATAATAAACGATTGAATAAATAAGTGCTACTAAAGCGGCAATCATGGAAGTTAAACTTACAATCTTCGTTAATTTTAATGTTACAATAAAAGCAATAAATAGTAAGATAAATAGAGGCCATGAATATCCTAAGAGAACCCCTGCTGATGTTGCCACCGCTTTCCCTCCACGGAAGCCTGCAAAGATAGGGAACATATGACCGATAACGGCTACTAGTCCAAGAATTAGCGAGTGAATGGAGACATCAGAGAATACAGGAAGAGCTACAAGTAATACAGCTGCTGTACCTTTTAAGACATCCATAATCGTTACGACTATTCCTGCTTTTTTTCCTAAAATACGAAATGTATTAGTCGCGCCTAAATTACCACTTCCATGTTCACGAATATCAGTTTTATAAAAAATTTTGCCTACCCATAATCCAGAAGGTATAGAGCCGATTAGATAAGCACATAAAATAATAAGTCCATTTAGCATATTTGGACTCCTTTCATTCATTGATTATTACTTGGTACTAATAATATGTATCAATAATTCTACACTTTTTCTCTATAATCTACAATGTCATGAAGGAGATTTCTTAGTGCATCTTGAATTCATTACAAAAGATAACTATTTTTCAAGGATTTTTATATGTATTTGAATGGAGGTTAGGCTTTTTGACATGATTCATGTAGTCAGCTTGAAAGCCCTTTCTAAAAATATAGGTAGAATGGCAATTTTGTCAATCACCCATTCCTTTGGTAGAATAGAAGTCTATCTTTAATTTCTAGAGTAAGCTAGTATGAATCTTCTTTAGACAGAAGAAACCCATTTATTACTATACCTGTATATTTTTCAGAGAATATTCAAATGCTTTTGAATGAAAGGTCAAAGCCTTCAGCGATTGGTATCGTTTTGAAAAAGAGTATGACCAGAAGTTAGCCATTTGTTGTTTTATTTATGCAACTAAAGTTTACTGCCCTGCGTCAAGGGAATGGAAGAGTTCTTAATACATATTAAAGCAACTATTGCAAACTTTTCTTCCAGTAAAATAGATCAAAACGCTGAAGCTGTGAGGAAATTTTAAAAATTTATTGGGCCTGCCACTAGATATTGTTAGGAAATGCTATTATGATTAGGAAGAGAACATAAATAGAACATGCGTTTGTTTTTTGGAGGGGAATTTTTTTGGCGAATAAACAGTCACCAAGCGTCTATAATGATGACGCCATTCAAGTATTAGAAGGATTAGAAGCGGTACGAAAACGACCCGGCATGTATATCGGTTCTACAGATGGCCGTGGACTTCATCACCTTGTATATGAAATCGTAGATAATGCGGTAGATGAAGCACTGGCTGGCTTTGGTTCTCATATCATTGTCAAGATTCATAAAGATCAAAGTATCAGCGTTCGAGACTTCGGCCGTGGGATGCCAACAGGTATGCATAAAATGGGGAAACCAACTCCCGAGATTATCTTTACGGTTTTACATGCTGGCGGTAAATTCGGACAGGGCGGTTATAAAACAAGCGGTGGCTTACACGGTGTAGGTTCTTCTGTTGTTAATGCTTTATCTACTTTTTTAGAAGTAACGATTCACCGCGACGGTAAAAAGTATCGTCAACGTTTTGAAAACGGTGGCCATCCTGTGACGACATTAGAAGAAATTGGACAAACAAAACAGACAGGAACACTTGTTCATTTTCTACCAGATGACACGATTTTCTCTGTAACAAAATACAATTATGATACGCTTGCAGAACGTTTACGTGAGTCAGCATTTTTATTAAAAGGCTTAAAAATTGAGTTAATCGATGAACGCGAGGAAGGCAAAAGTGATGTTTTCTTTTATGAGAACGGCATTGAAGCTTTCGTTGCGTATTTGAATGAGGAGAAAGATGTACTTCATCCAGTTAAGTATGTAGAAGGAATTCAAGACGAAATTGAAGTAGAATTCGCCTTCCAATACAACGATGGTTACTCAGAAACAATCCTTTCATTTGTTAACAATGTACGTACACGAGATGGTGGGACACATGAAACTGGTGCCAAGGCAGCGTTAACACGTGTGTTCAATGAATATGCACGAAAAATTGGTCTGTTAAAAGATAAAGATAAAAATCTCGAAGGGACAGACATTCGAGAGGGCTTAGCGGCGATTGTTTCTGTTCGTATACCTGAGCATTTACTACAATTCGAGGGTCAAACGAAGGGTAAGCTCGGGACGAGTGAGGCACGCTCGGCAGTGGATAGTGTTGTCTCGGAGCAAATTTTATATGTACTTGAGGAAAACGCTGAATTGTCTGCATCTCTTGTGCGTAAAGCTATTCGTGCGCAGCAAGTACGTGAAGCGGCTCGTAAGGCACGTGAAGATGCACGAAACGGCAAGAAGAGCAAAAAAGGCAGTACGATCCTTTCTGGGAAATTAACACCTGCACAATCTCGAAATGCGGCGAAAAACGAGCTGTATTTAGTCGAAGGTGACTCTGCAGGGGGCTCTGCAAAACAAGGACGTGATCGTACGTTCCAAGCGATTTTACCATTGCGTGGTAAAGTCATAAATACGGAAAAAGCAAAGCTTCAGGATATTATGAAAAACGAGGAAATTTCAACGATTATCCATGCCATTGGTGCTGGCGTCGGAACAGATTTTTCTGTCGAGGATTCATCGTATGACAAAGTCGTTATTATGACCGATGCTGATACTGACGGAGCGCATATTCAAGTGCTGCTATTAACGTTCTTCTATCGCTATATGCGACCATTGATTGAAGCTGGAAAGGTATTTATCGCATTACCACCACTTTATAAAGTATCAAGGGGTACTGGTAAAAAAGAAGTGATTGAATATGCTTGGACTGAAAATGATTTACAAAAGGCCATTAAAAAAGTTGGTAAGGGTTACATATTACAGCGCTATAAAGGTCTTGGTGAGATGAATGCCGACCAGCTGTGGGATACGACAATGAACCCTGAAACGCGTACATTAATTCGTGTAACGATTGAGGATGGTGCACGTGCTGAAAGACGTGTGACAACATTAATGGGTGATAAGGTAGAGCCGCGCCGTAAATGGATCGAAGCTAATGTAGACTTCGGCATGGAGGATGATTCAAATATTTTAGAAAATGAATTCATCCAACAAGAGGAGGACCAAGCATGAGTAGTACGGAAAAGTTTCAAGATTTACCTTTAGAAGAAGTAATGGGTGACCGCTTTGGTCGCTATAGTAAATATATTATTCAAGACCGCGCGTTGCCTGATGCACGTGACGGTCTTAAGCCTGTGCAACGACGTATTTTATATGCGATGTTTACAGAGGGCAATACGAACGATAAACCATTCCGTAAATCAGCAAAAACTGTCGGTAATGTTATAGGTAACTATCACCCACACGGTGATAGCTCAGTATATGAAGCGATGGTGCGTATGAGTCAGGATTGGAAAGCGCGCCATATGCTAATTGAAATGCATGGGAATAACGGCTCTGTTGATGGTGACCCACCGGCAGCGATGCGTTATACAGAGGCTAGACTTTCTGCTATTGCAGCGGAGATGCTACGCGATATTGGCAAGAAAACAGTTGAATTTATACCAAACTTCGATGATCAGGATATGGAGCCAACTGTTTTACCAGCTCGTTTCCCGAACTTACTAGTTAACGGCTCAACGGGTATTTCGGCCGGCTATGCAACAGACATCCCTCCTCACGCACTTGATGAGGTGCTAGACGGTGTTCTTATGCGCTTAGATAACCCAAATACGACTGTTGATGAATTAATGACCGTTATTAAAGGCCCTGATTTCCCAACAGGTGGTATCATTCAAGGTGTCGATGGCATTAAAAAGGCGTACGAAACAGGACGTGGTAAAATTATTGTGCGTGCTCAAGCAGTCGTTGAGCCAATTAAAGGCGGCAAAGAGCAAATCGTTATTACGGAATTACCGTATGATGTCAATAAAGCAAATCTTGTGAAGAAAATTGATGAGCAACGTGTGGATAAACGACTGGAAGGGATTGCGGAAATTCGTGATGAATCGGATCGTACAGGCCTACGCGTTGTCATTGAACTGAAAAAGGATGTTCCGGGACCGGGAATTTTAAATTACTTGTTCAAAACAACTGATTTACAAGTAGCTTATAATTTTAATATGATTGCAATCCATAATCGTCGTCCGACAATGATGACATTGCCATTGTTACTGGATTCTTATATTGCCCATCAAAAGGAAGTCGTGACGAACCGCTCCATTTATGATTTGCAAAAGGCTAAAGATCGTTCGCATATTGTTGAAGGCTTGATCAAGGCGCTGTCCATTTTAGATGAAGTCATTGCAACGATTCGTTCCTCTAATGATAAACGAGATGCGAAAACGAATTTACAGGTGAAGTTTGACTTTACAGAAGTGCAATCAGAGGCAATCGTTAGCTTGCAATTATACCGTTTAACAAATACAGATATCACAGAACTTCGCAATGAACAAGATGAATTAAATAAACTTATCGCCAAGCTTGAAGGTATTCTTAATAGTGAAGCAAAACTTGTACGTGTTATTAAACAGGAACTACTTGACATTAAAAAGCGCTTTGCAGAGCCACGTCGTTCAAAAATTGAACAAGAAATTGAAGAAATCAAAATTACGTTAGATGTCCTTGTCCCAAGTGAAGAGGTCGTAGTGACTGTCACAAAGGATGGCTATATTAAGCGTACATCTACACGTTCACATGCAGCTTCGAATGGTCAGGATTTTGCGATGAAAGATTCCGATTATTTGTTATATGAAGCGAACTTAAATACGCAGCATCATCTATTACTGTTCACAAATCGAGGCAATTATATTTATCAGCCTGTCCATGAACTACCTGATATTCGTTGGAAGGATCTTGGTCAGCATATTTCAAGTATTGTGCCAACCGGGGAAGATGAATCTATTATTGCTGTATACGGTTTTGAAACATTCGAACAGGCCAATACGTATATTTTAACGGCTACGAAAGATGGACAAATTAAACGCTCACTTTTAGCAGATTATGCCGTTACACGCTATTCGAAACCAATCAAAACGATGAATGTCAAATCAGGCGATGAAATGATTTTTGCAGATATCGTGACGGACGAGGCAGAACTAATGTTAACGACAGATACGGCTTATGCTATTCGTTTCCCAATGGAGGAATTACCAGTAACGGGTGTAAAAACAGGCGGCGTCAAAGGGATTACGCTGAAAGACGGAGAAGCATTAGTCGGCGTCAATGTTTTACCGCTAAATGACACGGCATATGTTGCGATTGTGACGCATCGCGGTGCTGTGAAGAAAATGAATGTAGCCGAGGTAGAGATGACTAGTCGTGCAAAACGCGGCTTAAAAGTGTTAACAGAATTAAAAGCGAACCCACATCGTATCGTGGCTGTAGTCAAGGTAACTGATGAGGAACAGCTAACAATCGAAACGGAAAAAGGCGTGCAAGAGATCCTTGATGTACAAGCATTAACTCGAGCAGATCGCCATTCAAATGGCTCCTTTAAAGTGGATATAGCTTCAGACGGTACCATTTCACATGTCTTCGCGGTCAAAAAAGAAGAGAAATAACATTACTAGCCCATGCTCCTTGAGAGCTGGGCTTTTTAGGTTAATTGAAACCAATATGCTTTGTGTTTTGTCTAACCTATACAATCTAAAGAAGGGATGAATGCAATAAAGTTATTTATTATTAAAACTTCGAACATTTATGGGAGAGGTTTTATTTTTATTAAAAAAATACTTTACCAAACTTAAAAAATAACAATAAAATCGTTTTCTAGTTAGATTCTTTTGTTTTCTTTCATAAGTGCAAAACAATCCTTTAATATGAAACAGGTACTTTTTCTTCAGTCCTTTCACTAACTTTAGCGTATAGCGTTTTTGTAATTACGTAGTACAAAAATGCACCAGTTATTCCTAGAATAAGGAGTAATCCGCTCATATATATGGGGCGAATCCACTCTCCAATGATGATCAATAACGAAGATACAATCATTGCTCCGTAGGTAGTCAGCCATATAAGTGCTACGAGCGTTAGATGGGGCAAGTTCTCCTATCATTGCCTGCTTAATAGGAACAAACATCAGCTCACCAATTGTTCCAATAAACATGGCAATAAAAAGAAAAAATACGCTATTTGAAGAAGCAAAAACACTAAAACATATAGAAAAAAACAAGTTCCAACAAATGGAATTCTAAGTAGGGATGGACTTTAAAATTATTATTTGCAGTGCTTTCGGTAAACAGAGCCTTGTCATTTACGAAGAGATATGGGTATAATAATCACGAAAAGTTCATATGGAAAGAATGTAGGGGGGCTGGTGTTGCCAGCTGAGATTGTGTCCGATAGACGCTGACCCTTTGAACCTGATTTGGCTCGTACCAGCGTAGGGAACATCTATTCAAAAAATAAAAATTTTTGATACTGATTACAAAACGTCTGGGAGGAATCCTAGGCGTTTTTTTGCAGACTTTTATTGCATGCACAGACTTTGGTGTAAACAAACCGTGAATACGCTATCTTCTGGTAAACACATTCATTCATGAACACTTTCACACTACTTACTTGGAGGATTCGGCATGAAAAAATGGTTATTGATCTTGATGGCTGCGCTTTTAACATTAGTGGGCTGTAGCGAAAAAGAGGCTAAAAAGGATGCAAAAGGATTAACAAAAGTATCGGTCGTTCTTGATTGGACACCGAACACAAATCATACAGGCTTATATGTAGCGAAAAAACTTGGCTACTTTAAGGAACAGGGCTTAGATGTTGATATTTTATTACCTGGCGAAACGGGCGCAGATCAACTTGTGGCGTCTGGCAAGGCTCAGTTTGGAGTAAGCTATCAGGAAGGCATTACACAGGCACGCGTTCAGGATGTACCTTTAGTATCGATTGCAGCGATTATTCAACATAATACTTCTGGCTTCGCATCCATTGCGTCAAAAGGCATTTCGTCACCAAAGGATTTTGAAGGTAAAACATACGGTGGCTGGGGTGCACCACTTGAAAAGGCTGTACTGCAATCACTTATGCAAACAGAAAATGCGGATATTGATAAGTTAGATATAGTCAATGCAGGCGATATAGATTTCTTCACAATGATGAAAAAAGATATTGATTTTGCGTGGATTTATTATGCATGGACAGGTATCGAAGCAGAACAACGTGGTGAAAAATTGAACATGTTATATTTAACAGATTATAGTGATCAGTTAGATTATTACACACCTGTACTTGCTACAAATGAAAAAATGATTAAGAATGACCCAGAGACGGTAAAAGCATTTGTCGCTGCTACAGCAAAGGGTTATGAATATGCGATAAAACATCCAAATGAGGCAGCTGATATTTTACTAGAAGCGGTACCTGATTTAGATAAAAACCTTGTGCATAAAAGTCAGGAGTGGCTAGCAGATAAATATCAAGACGACGCTGCACAATGGGGCGAGCAAAAGCTAGCTATCTGGGAAAACTATGCGAAATGGATGGCCAGCAACAAAGTTTTAGAGGGCGAATTTAACGCAAAACAAGCATTTACAAACGACTTTTTACCGAAAAAGGAGACAAAATAGTATGGCAAACTCATTAATAAGTGTACAAATTATCCCGAAAACTGAAAAATATGAAGATGTGATCCCATTTGTCGATGCAGCGATTGCGGTTATCGACGCATCTGGGGTGAAATATGAAGTTCATCCATTAGAAACGACAATGGAGGGTGAGCTATCGACTTTACTACAAATCATTGGAAAAATGAATGATAAGATGATTGAGCTTGGCGCTATTAATGTCATTACACAAGTGAAAATTTTATATCAGCCATCCGGTATTACAATGGATACACTAACGGAGAAATACCAGTGATGAGGCAGGCTTTCAAACAGGGAAGGACGATAATTTTTATCGCCTTCCTCTTATTCATATGGGAACTAATTGTCCGTTTTGCAGACGTGCCACATTGGCTATTGCCCGCACCAAGTGCCATTTTAAAAGAAGGCTTGCAATCGTATGAGACGTTTGTACCGCATGCTTTAGCGACTGTTCAATTAGCACTTCTTGGTCTAGCCATCGGGATATTATGTGGACTAACGGTTGCCGTGCTATTACATCGTTTTACGTTTGTGCGGGAGCTATTTTATCCTATTCTCATCATGTCGCAGAATGTTCCTGTGCTCGTCCTAGCACCGCTATTAATCATTTGGTTTGGCTTTGGCTTAATGCCAAAGCTCATTATTATTTGTCTTGTGTGCTTTTTCCCCATCGTTATTTCGGCAATGGATGGCTTCCGTCAAACCTCACCTGAGCTGAAGCATTATTTTGAGATGATAGGTGCAACGAAAGCACAAACCTTTTGGAAGCTTGAATGGCCCTATGCGTACCCGGCAATTTTTTCTGGCATTAAAATTGCGGCAACCTATAGTGTAATGGGGGCTGTCATTGCGGAATGGCTAGGTGCGAAAAAGGGGATTGGTGTCTATATGACATTGGCACAATCTTCATTTCGGACGGATCGTGTGTTTGTAGCGATTTTTGCCATCATTTTTTTAAGTTTACTATTATTTAGTGCTATTCAATTTTTAGAAAAACTTGTTGTGAAGGGGAGAGGACGCCATGCTAAACATTCAAAACATTGATAAATCCTTTGATGCTCTTCCTGTCATTCGTAATTTATCTTTTGAGGTGAAGGACGGGGAATTTGTTGCGATTATCGGTCCGTCAGGCAGTGGAAAAAGTACACTCTTTCAATTAATTGGCGGTGTTTCTTCTATTGATAAGGGTGCCATTTTATTAAACGATACAGATATCCAGCAAAAAAGAGGAACGATTGGCTATATGCCTCAACAACCATGCTTATTACCCTGGCGTACAATATTAGAAAACGTCACGATTGTCGAGGAGCTTCATGGAAAACCAAATGTCAACGTTGCGAAGGAATGGTTAGACAAAGTGGGGCTCGCAGCGTTTGAAGATGCGTATCCCAATGAACTGTCGGGTGGTATGCAACAGCGAGTATCGTTTATACGTGCAATTGTCAGTAATAAGCCCATTCTATGTTTAGATGAGCCGTTTTCTGCGCTTGATGAGTTTACAAGGCTTGAAATGCAGGCGTGGCTTTTATCGATATGGGAGAAAGATCGGAAATCTATACTGTTCGTTACACATAGTATCGAGGAAGCTCTCTTTTTAGCTGATCGTATCCTCGTACTCACGAAACGGCCTACAACGATTAAAAAAGAAATTATCGTACCTTTTGCAAGGCCACGACAAGAAGAAATTCGCCATTCCGCTACATTTACAGCATTAAAGCAACAGTTATTCACGTATTTAAAAGAAGAAAAGGATGAGGCCAATGTTGATTGATGCACATATTCATTTAGATCAGTATAAGGAAAACGACATACCAACTTTGCTTGAGGAAGCTGAACATGTAATTGCCGTGAGCATGAATCTTCAATCGTGTGAGAAGACGTTGAAGTTGTCGAAAGCCTATGCAAAGGTAAAAGCAGCGTTTGGCTTTCATCCCGAACAACCGTTACTTAGTGATACGGAGGAAGAGGCTTTATTCGATTGGATACGCCAACACGCTCATGAAATGGTGGCGATTGGCGAGGTAGGATTGCCTTATTATTTGAAGCAGGAGAAGGCGATTGATGATCTTCCTTATGAAGCATTGTTAGAAAGATTTATTGTATTGGCAAAGGAATTAAATAAACCGATTGTGTTACATGCGGTTTATGAGGATGCGGCAATTGTTTGTGATCTGCTAGAAAAACATCATGTAACGAAAGCGCATTTTCATTGGTTTAAGGGCGATGCGGAAGTGATTGAACGGATGATTCATAATGGGTATTTCATTTCTGTAACGCCTGATTGTACGTACGAGGCTGAGATTCAACAGCTGATCAAAAAATACCCAATCGAGCTGATGATGGTAGAAACAGATGGACCATGGCCATTCGAAGGTGCTTTTGACAATAAACGAACATCTCCTTGGATGATGGATTATTCCATTGAGGTTATCGCTTCGTTAAAGGGGCTTACAACACAGGAAGCGGCGCGCATCATCACAAGAAATACGACAATATTTTATCATTTATAACAAAAAACACAGCTGTTCTTTTAAAGAGCGGTTGTGTTTTTTTATCAATTTCCGATAAAAGAGTTGAACACCGGACATCGCTGATACAAGTACCAGAATCGCTGATAAAACCTCGAACATCGCTGATAAAAGAGCTAAAATCGCTGATAAAGCACCGAACATCGCTGATAAAAATATCAGAATCACTAAAATGTTCGTGAAGATCTCTCATTAACAAAATAAAACACAACCACTAATCACCCTCAGTGTGGTTGTGTTTTCTATGCTTTGTAAAATTTTGTTCAATGCTTTCTTTTTTAGTTTTCGTTACTCTTTCATGTGTACTGAAAGGGGAGGATTGACGATTTTTTTCAACATCCTTCCCTTTAGTGCGCTTTACATGCATACGCTTCTTTTTTGCTTTTGATTGAGTCAAGTTATCTTACCCCCAATAGTCATTTGTAAATATCGTACCGAATACGGAAGAAAAAGTAAAACCTCGTAAGTATGAACTTACGAGGCGGTTGACCTATTATTAGTGAGATACGTCCTGTACAGAAATACCTGTGTTTGCTTTAACATCCACTTCACGATATTTCTTATCGTTTGTTTCCTTAGAAAGCAATGTTCCGATGAAACCTCCAAGGAAGCCAAGTGGGACAGAAATTATTGCTGGGTTCGTTAACGTAATTAACGGATCACCAACGAAAATTGCTTTTCCTTCAACTGGATTCCAAAGGTTTGGTGAAACTGCAACAAGAATTAAAGCAGAGATTAAACCTGTCAACATTGCTGTAATAGCACCTGCTGTATTAAAGCGTTTCCAGTAGATTGTATAAATGATTACAGGTAAGTTAGCTGAACCTGCAATACAGAATGCAAGTGATACTAAGAACGCTACGTTTAATGTTTGTGCACCAAGTGCTAAAAGGATTGAAATAATAGCGATTGTAATAGAACCTATACGAGCTGCAAGTACTTGCTCTTTCTCTGTAACTTTACCCTTTTTAATGATTTGTCCGTAAATATCATGTGATAGGGCAGAAGCTCCAGAAAGTACAAGACCAGCTACTACCGCTAAGATTGTTGCGAAAGCTACCGCACATACGAATGAGAATAGAATGTCCCCACCAAGTGCTTCCGCCAGAAGTGGAGCAGCCATGTTACCAGCAGCGTTTGCAGCAATAATATCTTCTTTACCAACGAATTTAGCTGCACCGAAGCCTAAGAAGATTGTAAGAATGTAGAAGATACCTACAATCCAAGTAGCCCAAATTACAGAGGAACGAGCAGTTTTCGCATCTTTTACTGTAAAGAAGCGCATTAGGATATGTGGAAGACCAGCTGTACCTAAAACTAAAGCAATTAACATTGAAATAGTATCAATACCATTTTGATATTTAAGACCTGGGTTCAAATAAGCTGCACCGCTATCAGTTGCAGTTTCCATTTCTTTGAACATCGTTGCAATACTAAAGCCGAACTCTTTTAATACTAAGAATGAAATAATAACTGTACCTAACATTAAAAGACAAGCTTTAATAATTTGTACCCAAGATGTTGCAGTCATACCACCGAATAGTACGTAAGTCGTCATCATGAAGCCCACAATTAAAACGGCAACCCAATAGTCGATTCCTAAAAGTAATTGAATAAGTGCTCCTGCACCAACTAGTTGTGCAATCATGTAGAATAATACAATTGTAATAGTGCTTAAAGCTGCTGTACCACGAACTTTAGAGCTATCAAAACGCGCTGTGATCATGTCAGCTAATGTAAATTTACCAAGATTACGTAATGGCTCAGCTACGATATATAAAACCACTAAGTAAGCTACTAAATAACCGATAGAGAAGAAGAATCCATCAAATCCAAATAATGCAACTGCTCCGGCGATCCCTAAGAAAGATGCTGCTGATAAGTAGTCACCAGCGATGGCTAGTCCATTTTGCCAGCCTGTTAACCCACCGCCTGCAGTATAAAAATCACTTGCAGAAGAAGTTCGTTTAGATGCCCACCATGTAATAACTAATGTTAAACCAACAATAGCTACGAAGAAGAATATGGCTGTAAAACTCATCCCGTTATTCATCGGCGGCCACCTCCGTTCTCGTATTCAGCGATAATCGCTTTTGCCTCTTTATCAAAGCTATTTGCTTTTGCTACATATAAGTGACATAAGCACCAAGTCATGATGAATAGCCCTGCTGAATATACCCACACCCAAGTAATTTCCCCAATTGCCTTTTGGTGTAATACTGTCGTGAACGAAGTAAGAATTGGTAGCAGCATGTAAGCCGCTAAGAAGATCGCAGTCATTGACCAAAGAAATGAATTCTTTCTTCGCACAAGCGCTTTAAATGATTCTTGATTTGCAATTGCATCATAGTCTATCACGACGCCCTTGTTTGCTTGATTGTTCCCCATTAACATTCCCCATTTTGTGTTTATTTTTACTGCTTAAAGACTTGATTTTGCTAGTTTAGTGAATTCACATCTTCATTTTATGAGACAGTTCACAAAATTGCAATACATTTCAGAAAAATTATGAAAAAATAATTTTCAGAAAAATAGTCTTAAGAGAGAATATACATAACAAAGCCTAGAAATAAAAGGGTTTTAGAAAATTCTGATAAATAAGTAGAGTTAGGTCAATTCTAGATTTCCGGGCAAAAAATATGGATAAAATTTCTAAAAAGAAATGGTTTTTTATAAAAAATAAACACTATTTACTCAGTGAAAATCAGTTTTTTTTGAAAGAGAATAGTATTGTTCGATAAGTAAATTGGTAAATATTTTGAAATAAAAAGTTAAAAAACCCGATAAAAATCGAGTTTTTTAACATGATAATTTTATTAAGATAAATAGGATAATTGATAGATATTTTTTCAATAATTTGGATTGTCAGAAGCGATCAATGAGAGATATCAGAAACAGAAACTCCCGTGTTTGCTTTAACGCGAATTTCCTTATAAATACGATCTGCTTCTTCCTGTGGTACTTTGTTAGAAGATAGAACAGTGCCTAAATAACCTGCGATAAAGCCAAGTGGAATTGTAATGACCGCTGGAACAGCTAACGGTACGATAGGATTGCCAACAAAGATTGCCGCACCTTCAACAGGACTCCATACATTTGGCCCCATTGCCCCTAAAACTAAACATGATACTAACCCAGTTACCATCGCTGTTATAGCGCCTGTTGAATTGAATTTCTTCCAGTAAATTGTGTAAAGAATAACTGGTAAGTTTGCTGAAGCACCGATACAAAATGCGAAGGATACTAAGAACGATACATTTAAGTTTTGCGCAAATAATGCAAGGATAATCGATACAATGGCAATAGAAATCGAGCCAGTACGAGCTGCTACAACTTGTTGCTTTTCTGTTAATTTACCACCTTTAATAATTTCACCATAAATATCATGAGAAATGGCAGAAGCTCCTGTTAAAACTAAGCCTGATACAACCGCTAAAATGGTTGCGAATGCTACTGCACCGATAAATGCCATTAATACATCACCGCCCAAATAATTAGCAAGAAGTGGGGCAGCCGTGTTACCAGCTTTACTTTCAGCAAGAATTTTATCGATACCTACAAAATTTAATGCGCCAAACCCTAAGAAAATAGTTAATGAGAAGAAAATAGCTGTAATCCAAGTTGTCCATGAAATAGAAGAACGAGCAGTTTTGGCATCTTTAACAGTGAAGAAGCGCATTAAAATATGCGGTAATCCAGATGTACCTAAAACAAGGGCCATCATCATCGAAACCGAATCAATGGTACTTGTATATTTCATCCCTGGTACAAGGAATTTCTCGCCATGATCCGTGGCGATCGTATCAAACATTTTCATAAGAGAGAAATCGAATTTCATTAATACTAATGTAGCTAATACGCCTGTCCCAAATAATAGAAGGCTAGCTTTAATAATTTGCACCCAAGAAGTAGCTGTCATTCCACCGAATAATACATAAGTAGTCATCATTACACCTACGATTAAAACCGCAATCCAATACTCAATACCAAATAATAGTTTAATAAGAGCACCTGCACCTACTAATTGCGCAATCATATATAGGATTACGATGATAATTGTGCCTGACGCAGCAACCCCACGAATACGTTTTTCATTAAAACGGGCAGTAAGCATATCTGCTAAAGTATAACGACCCAAGTTACGCATAGGCTCTGCAATTACATAAAGAAGAACTAAGTTAGCTACTACATAGCCGACAGAGAAGAAGAAACCATCAAAACCAGTTAACGCAATTGCACCGGACACTCCAAGAAATGCGGCTGCAGATAAATAATCACCAGCGATCGCAAAGCCATTTTGCCAACCTTTAAGACCACCGCCAGCTGTATAGAAGTCAGCTGCAGAAGACGTACGCTTCGCTGCGATATATGTTACTACAAGTGTTAAACTAACGATTGCTAAAAAGAAACCAACGGATACTAAGTTCATTTAATTTCCACCTTTCTCGTGATACTCTGCTAGCACTGCAGCAGCAGCTTTATCAAATGAAGCAGCTTTTTTCACATATACTGTACAAAGAACGATTGTCATAATAAATAATGCAGCTGAATAAACCCAAACACCCGTAATATTTCCGAAGATTTTTTGTTGTAGTACAGGTTGGAAAGCAAGGATTGGTAGCAAAATATAAAGTGTTAAAAAAATTGCTGTAATCGAGAAAAGGAAGGTATTTTTCTTTTTCACGAACTTGTTGAACGATTCCATAGCTTCAATTGCACTATAGTCAACTGAATCTATATTTTTGTTCCCAGAAATGTTTGCCATTATTATTCCCCCTAAAGTGTTATATTTCTGTTTTAAACGACATATTTCTTTTTCTTTCGTCGTTATATTCACTTATTTTATGGGGAATTTTCTTATAATGCAATACTAAATTTTGAGTTTTTGTAATTTTTAATCACTTTCAGAATGTGGAAATAACATAGAAATAATAAGGAATTAATAGAAATAATCTGTATGAAAGAGAATAGTATTTTCTATTAGAATAATATTTCTTAAATAGTTTTCTTGATGATAATATTGATTGTAGGAGAAAATTCGAACATGAAAGAGAATTTTGAGGAATTTATTATTGTGTGTCATCATATGATGGAGGAGCCAGAAAGGCAAAAAAACTTTGTTATATAACAAATAAATGATGTCTTGGGAAATAACCAAAATAGTAAAAAACAGCTTTAATAAATTTTTAAAAAAGTGTGAATTGTCTAGAAAATACAGGATGTTAATATACCAAAATCGTACAATATACATTGAATTGACATAAAAAAATGAAAGTATAAGCTCATATCTTGTATTAAGTAACTATAATTTATACAATAAACAACGATGGCAAATTGAAGGGAAGTGAGCAAATAAATGAAAAAGAACAGTGTCATGCTCGTATTGATACTAACAATAAGTAGCATACTTACTGCTTGCGGAAGTTATAAATTTGAACCAGAAATGAACATAGAAGTACAAGATTTTTCGGTTACAAACCAAAAAAATGAACAGGTTAGCCTTAAAGACTTTAAAGGCAAACCATGGTTAGCGATGTTCATCTTTACTAACTGTAATTCCATTTGTCCACCAATGACGTATAACATGACAGAGGTGCAAAAGGCACTTCAAGATAAAGGCGTCGAAGACTATCAAATTGTAGCTTTTAGTGTTGATCCTCAGGTGGATAAGCCAGAAGTTTTAACGAATTATTTAAAAACGTATTCTGTGCCCGATGCAAGCAAATGGCAGCTATTAACTGGCTATGATCAAAAGTATATTGAACAGTTTGCTAAGAAATCGTTTAATTCATTAGTCATGAATGATCCGAATTCTGATCAAGTCACACATATGGCAAGTTATTACTTAGTGAATGCTGATGGTATAGTTGTGAAGGATTATAACGGTACTACAGATGTACCAGTTGAGACGATTGTGGCAGATATGAAGGCTTTAACTAAATAATAAAAAATAACTCAGAGGTTGGAATGACTTCTGAGTTATTTTTTATGGTTGAATGATAGAAATATCGAACATCCCATTGCTGATATAAATAATATAGTCAAAGGACACCGTATGCATATTCCAATTAAATTTGCTAAAGTGTCTTTTTCTATGCTTAAGTACAATAAAAGAATTCAACGATACAGAAATAATACAAAAAAATAAAATGCAAAGAAACCAATAGTGATTATAAATACTATACTAAGCCTCCAGCCTCTTCGAAACTCATCATTCAACCTTTTTTAAATAATTATATTATGTCTACTAAAAGTCGACTGTATGGAAATTCTTATATAAAGCTGCTTTTTATAAGAATGCGATCAAAAATGTATTTTTTACCAAACGTGTATATATTTAATTTTATCAGCTTATATATTATTAGAAAGATTTAAATGCTTTCGGCCGAATCTGGACAAAATTATGCCGATACAGATAGGCCATCAATAGCAATGGAATCATCTTTAAGCCGTTGGGAAGTGATGTGCCATCATGTATAGTGTGGTTGAAACTGCCACAGAGAACGGTAGATTGAAATCCTTTTTAATTCGATTTAAATCTCTAATACTTTGCCGTGATCAACGGCTTCTTGATAAAGCGTATCGAAAAAAATGAAGGCAAATAAACAGTAACTCTAAAATATACGACAATAGTTGTTTATTTTAGAGTTACTTGACGTTGACCAAAACTTATATGAAGGGATGGAATAAATGAAAAAGCTCATCGAATTTAAAAGCGTAACGAAGGAATACACAATAGGAGAAGTCCCAATCAAAGCTCTTGATGGTGTTGACTTTTCCATTTATGAAGGGGAATTTGTCGTTATTTTAGGGGCAAGTGGAGCGGGTAAAAGTACGATTTTGAATATTCTTGGTGGTATGGATACAGCTACCTCAGGTCAAGTGTTTGTTGGGAATCAAGAAATAACAAGATTGAACGAAAAAAAGTTAACAGAATATCGTGGTGAGAAAATTGGCTTTGTCTTTCAATTTTATAACTTAATTCCGAATTTAAACGCTCTCGAAAATGTTGAATTTGCCACTGAAGTATGTAAAAACCATCTGGATGCTAAAAATATTTTACATAAAGTCGGATTAGCGAATCGAATGAAAAATTTTCCTTCGCAGCTATCTGGAGGAGAACAACAAAGAGTTGCTATAGCTAGAGCGGTTGCAAAAAATCCCTTACTTTTACTTTGTGATGAACCAACAGGCGCTTTGGATTATGTAACAGGTAAGTCTGTATTAAAGCTTCTGCAAGATTTAAACAGGGAAACAAAGAAATGCGTTGTTTTAGTCACACATAATTCTGCAATTGCTCCTATGGCTGACAAAATTATTAAAGTAAAAAGCGGAAAAATCGAAAGCGTTACGATCAATGATGAAAAACAAAGTGTTGAAGGGATTGAGTGGTAAGCATGAAATTGTTTTTAAAATTATTGCGGGACATTAAACAATCTATGGGGCAATTTATAGCCATAGTGATTGTGATTGCAGTAGGTGCTTTTTTCTATGCGGGACTTGTAACCTATAGCGATAATCTTAGTGCTTATACGAAGGATTACTTTCAAGAACATCATTTAAGCGATTTAAATGTGTATTACAGTCAACTTTCTAAAAATGATGTGATTCGGTTAAGTAAAATTGAAGGGATCCATAAAATTGAAGGACGTTATACCTTAGATGCTACGCAAGCCTTTGATGATTACAAAACGTCATTAAAAATTCATTCGATCCCTGAAAACAATGAAATAAATACGCCCACTATCATTGAAGGGAATATCCCATTAAACAAGGGTGAGATTTTATTAGATTCTCACTATGCAAAAGAACATCATTATCGTGTTGGCGATCAATTCACAATCAAGGCGAATGACATAAATTTTGATTTTACAATTAGTGGTTTGGGTGAGAATGTGGAATATGCAAAAAAGAACGAAATTCAAGACCATAAAACGTATGGGGTAGCTTATATTGCCGAAGAGACATTACCTGAAATTTTAAATGGCTTTTATTATAATGAAGTCATCATTGATGCAAAAAAAGGGCAAGATATTGAACAATTAGGCAAATCAATTGAGGCACAATCCAAACAACTTAGTTATTTAGATCAAGTAAACAAAGAACGGACTTTGAATTATTCTAAAATCAATCAAACGATTAATAATAATAACTTAATGAGTAAAGTTATACCTTTAGTACTTTTTTTGATTGAAGCGATTATCCTATTTCTCGCCATGTCGAGGACTATCGATTCTCAAAGGAATCAAGTTGGTATTATGAAGGCTTTAGGTGTAAAAAACAGCAACATCATGCTTCACTATATGGGATACCCTGTTCTGGCAGGTATACTAGGCTCAATCATTGGCTGTGTAATTGCCGCTTTTGTATTTATTCCTTTAGTAACTACGTCTTGTGCAAGGGCCTACTCTTTGCCTCACATAAAATTCTCACTCTCTATATTTTCAATCATTCCACCGTTTATTTTCTCCAGTGCTTTTGGGATTCTGTCATGTTACTTAAGCGGTAGAACTATATTAAAAGAACATGCGGCTCAGGCTATGCGTCCTAAACCGCCAAAGAAGATGAAAAAGCTCTTGATAGAAAGAGTTCCAGGTCTATGGAGCCATATTTCCTACAGTTATAAACTCATTTTGAGAAATATATTATTAAATAAACAAAAAGCTTTAGCAAGTTCACTTGGTGTTGTTGTCAGCACCGTTTTATTGATTACTGCTTTCGGTACTCAAGCATCCTTGCTAAAAGTAGCAGACCAAATTGAAAATGTTTATACTTATGATCTAAGAGTAGATTATACGATAGGCACAAATTAATACGGTAAAATTACCTTCTGAAATTAAAAATAGTTATTTGTTATCCACTTTTCCTATTGAAATCATAAAAGATAATGAAAAAGAAAGCGCAACTTTAGTTGTTACTGAAAAAGAAAATAATCTCATTCATTTCTTTGACGAAAATGACAATAGGATATCTTTAGAAAATAACGGTTTGCTTGTACCAAAATCTTACGCTGACAAATATCATATTTCTAAAGGGGATAGTGTCAACATAAAGTTTACAGCGCCAGAACTAAAAGATACTTCTGTAGAAATGAAGGTTTTAAATATAACTACACAATATTCGAATCCATCATTTTATAGTACACCAGAGTACTTAAAGAGCTTTAACATAGACTACAATCCAACCTCGCTTTTAGTTCAAGCAAATAACTCTACTGATGCTATGAGCGCTCGTAAGTTTTTTGAAAAAGATCACCGTGTAGATACAATTGCAGATAAGAATGATTTAAAAAAATCGGCTCAATATATTGTGAAGCAAAACAGTTTTGTATTTATCATGTTTATCACAAGCGCCATCATACTTTCCTTTGGCGCCATCTATACGATATCTTCCATCAACATATATGAAAGGAATCGTGAGCTTGCAACACTTAAAGTATTAGGCTACCAAAAAAATAAAATAAACAGACTAATATTTTTGGAAAACATCATCCTAACGACAATTGCGATCATTGTAGCTTTACCGATCAGTGGCTATGTCTATAAAATTATAGTAAAGGCTCTATCAAGCACCCATCAACAAATCCCAGATAAATTAAATATGTTAATCATATTAGTCTCTATAATTGTCGCGTTCTTACTGACTATAGTGTCTAACTTACTTCTTAGAAGAAAAGTTACGAAAATAAATATGATTGAATCGCTAAAAAGTGTGGAATAGAGTTTTTGTGGTAAAGGTGTAAAATGCTAACCTTAATCAAGGAGCACCGATTGTCTAAAGATGTAGACAAAGAACAATGTGTGGTTAAATTTACGATTATAATGTAAAGAATCAGTCCGATAATCTTAGGGTTAGATGGGCTGATTTTTTATTTTGCACGAAAGATTTTGTCAAAAACATGTAATATAGTTTCAATTTTTGTTAAAAGTGAACAATGTTATTTAAATGCTCCTATCCTACAATTGAATTAAGGAATACCATAAGGAAATATGGAAAAGTAGAAGTGACTAAAAATGAAAATACTTTATTTTTTGTGCAAAACGTACAAAGTGAAAACTGAAATTTCATTCACCTCTTGATTTTAAAACCTTCCTAGTTTTAAACTATGGTACCTAGTTAATCAACAGACGTATTGCAAAATAATAGAAGGGAATTGATAACATGTTAGTCAAATTATTAGAACCATTAAATGTTACGGATTCGATTATTGAAAAATTAGCGGAACCAATTAAACAGGGCGGTCATGAATTTGTTTATTACAACGAGAAAACAACGGATAGTGCAGAATTAGTAAGACGTAGTGAAGGTGCAGATGTGATAATGATTGCTAATAATCCTTATCCTACAGAAGTCATTGATCAAAATAACAAGTTACAATTAATTAATGTTGCCTTTACAGGTGTTGATCATGTAGGGATCGCTCAAGCTAAAAAGCAAGATATTATGATATGTAATGCAGCTGGCTATGCAAATCAAGCAGTGGCGGAATTAACAATTGGTTTAGTATTAGATGTGTATCGCCATATCACTCAGGGTGATAAAGAAATTCGTGGAGCTAATTTCCCAGGAGCATTCCAAGGTAGTGAAATTAAAGGTAAAACAGTTGGTTTGATTGGTACAGGTAAAATTGGTATGATGACTGCTCATTTGTTCAAAGCATTCGGCGCAAAAATAGTGGCTGCAGACCAATCCCGAAGAAATCCAGAAGCTGAAGCTTTAGGAATCAAGTATATGGAATTAGATGAGGTATTAACACAATCTGATATTGTGTCATTACATATACCTTTACTACCAAGTACAAAGGGATTAATCTCGAAAGAAAAATTAGAATTAATGAAGGAATCAGCTATTTTAATCAACTGCGCGCGAGGACCGATTGTTGATAATGATGCATTGGCGGACGCATTAAATGAAGGGCGAATTGCAGGAGCGGGTATCGACGTATTTGATATGGAACCGCCTATTCCTGGAGACTATAAACTATTACACGCCAAAAATGTAATTTTAACACCACACGTAGGGTTCCTTACTGATGAAGCTATGGAATTGCGAGCTAGAATTGCATTCGATAACACGATGGCATTTTTAGAAGGTAAACCTCAAAATATTATTAAAAGATAATTCTTTGCTATTTTCTAGCAAATCCGAGAAGTTTTTATTCGTTGTCTAATCCACGCTAAATCATTTGAGTATGGTGAAGTTTGAAATTTGAAACAAGGAGAAAATACAATGCCTTTAAAAAAAATAGCAAGAAATGATTTGAAAAACCGTATTTTCCATTGGCCAGATATTCAAGAGTTTAGAGAAGAAGAAGCGACAAAACATATTTTCTATGAAACACCTAATACTGTAGGAGCTGTTTGGTGTATGCGGCCAGGACAAAATTTGCCTATTCACTCGCACAAGCAAGCGGATGATATTTGGATTGTTATTGAAGGAACAGCAGATTTTTATCCAGAATGTGGTGAAATGGTCCAAATTAAAGCCGGTGATGTTGTTGTTGCGCGTCCGGGTGAAAAGCACGGTATGACTAATACTTCTGATAAAGATTTTGTAATGTTAGGAATTGCGGGTCCAACACCAATTGGTTTTATTCCACATTAATAGTATAGAATTAACTATCGCGTCTGTTGATTAACTAGTTTTCATCGTAAAAAAGAGAGGTTAACACGATTTCACGGGAATAAGTGGATCTTACAATGAGGCTGCCAAAAAGTCAGATTTACATCTGATTGTTTGGCAGCCTTTTTATTATTTGTCCAACAAAATTTACTAGGGAAGCGGTTTGAGGAAATAAAAAAATTCCTCAATCCGTTTTTTTTATTAGTCTTTATAGACAGTCCCTCGAAGTTCAGCAGTAAAACAAAGAGAGGATTCGTACGTTTGGACGAAATTGTAACTATTTTAAAAATTCTCTTTTGTCTAAAATGTGCAAAGTTATTTTTATTTTTGTTCAAAGTGAACAATGTTATTTAGTTTCTCGTAACCTACAATCAAGTTAGTAATAACATAAGTAACAACATAAGTAAATACAAAAAAATGGGAGTGTCAACCATGGAACAAACAGTTAAACATGACCCGAATTATTACAAAAAAATCATTTTTGCATTGTGTTTAGGTTGGGTAGCTATTTGGATTTATCGTACAATACTTACACCAATATATCCACAAATTCAAGAATCGCTTGGTAATATTAGCGATACTCAAGTAGGACTTATTGCTTCTATTTATTTCTTTGCCTATACTGGTATGCAAATTCCATCAGGAATACTCGTTGATAAATTTGGACAAAAACGAGTATTAATCCCTGCGTTTATCATTTTTGCATTAGCAGCATTCGTCATTGGATCAAGCACGACAATCAATCAAGTTTATGTAGGCGCCTTAATGGCAGGTCTTTCGACTGGCTCATACTATGGTGCGGCTTTCTCTTTATCAGCTAAATATATGCCAAAAGATAAGAAAAGCTTTTCTAATGCGATCATCAACAGTGGTTCTGCATTAGGGATGGTTATTGGTCTAGTAGGCTCATCTGTATTAGTAGGTGGCCTTGAAATCCAATGGAATTACATGCTTTATATTATAGCAGTCTTAATAGTAGCTGTAACATTTGTGTTTGCTTTATTTGTTAAACAAGACAAAAAAACAGCTACAAATGAAACATCTGAAGATAAGAAAACAACACAAGCCACAGTATCTCAAGGCGTAGAATTATTCTCGATAAAAAAATTAGTTATTTATTTCGTCTATTTTGCAACATGTTATGGTTATTACATGATTGTGACATGGTTACCATCATTCCTTGTCGCAGAAAAAGGATTCGAACAAGGTTCAGTAGGATATGTAGCTGCTTTAGTTGCAGTCACAGCAGTACCTGGTGCATTGATATTTTCTAAGTATATTGACAAAAATGCACATATGCGTCAGAAATTAATTATCTTCTTGTTAATTGGTGCAGCCGTAACAATTAGTTTAACCGTATTTGCACCTAACCCATCTGTCCTTTATGCAGCATTAGTTTTATACGGTTTATTAGGTAAACTTGCCATTGATCCAGTTTTAATCACATATGTAACTGATTCAGTACCTTCCAACAACATGGCCAAAGCACTAGGTATCTTTAACTTCTTTGGAATGACTTCATCAGTTATTGCGCCAACTCTTACAGGTTATATTGGTGATATCACTGGTTCGAAAGTATTAGCATTCTATATTGCAGCAATACTTCTTGCAGCAGCAGCGATATTATTCTTCCTTGTCGTGATGTTGAAAGAGAAGAAAACAATCAATCCCCTAACTAATGAATAAAGTAAATGGCTACCTATCTGTAGGGATTTAATACATCTCTCGCTGATAGGTAGTTTTGTAATTGCTGTCTAAAGGCAGCGGAATTATCGTGGTCTTACACATGAAGAAGCTAATGCTCTAGATTTATATAAAACATGAATTGTACACCCCCATGCAATCCGAGTTCTATATAACAACTGGATTAGGCAATAGTAACAAGGAACAAATCCTCGTCACTTATTTTCAGAAGAAACTGAATGAAAATAATAGAATCGTAAGGGAAATAATATATGGATAATAATTACAATAGAAGTGTAATATTTTGAAAAAAATGCTATAATTCAAATAAATATTTATGGATGATACAAAACTTGTGATAAATCTATATCCCCCAGAAAAGGAGGAGATCATGATTATGAAAATCCTAAAAGTTAACGACGTCGATTTGGCCTATGACAGTTTCGGTAACGAAAATGACGAGGCTATTATTCTAATCGCCGGGCTGGGAACCCAGATGATCCGATGGACGGATTCGTTTTGTCGGATTTTAGCAGCGCGAGGCTTTTGCGTAATCCGCTTTGACAATCGCGACGTAGGTTGCTCGACGCACTTTAGCCATTATCCAACATTGGATTTTGACGCACTGGCGACTGCTCTCATGTCGGGACAGCAACCGGATATCCCTTACACTCTCGATGCCCTGTCCAACGACGCTATCGGACTACTCGATGCCCTGTCAATTGACCAAGCACATTTCGTTGGCAGGTCGATGGGCGGAATGATCGCCCAGATTGCAGCTAGTGAGTACCCAGAACGAGTATTATCGCTCACATCCATTATGTCCAGTTCCGGTAATCCCGCCCTTCCGCAAACTGCCCCAGATGTCATGGCAATGATGACTAAACCGGCGCCGAACCCATTTGAGGATGAAGCAGGATTTTTGGCGCACAGTCTATCTTTTGCCAAACGCATCGCCGGCACCGTCTATCCGTTTGAAGAGAATGCTTATCGGGCGCTCATTCTGGAGGAAGTCCAACGAGCCTATGATCCAGGCAGTGTCGGACGACAAATTGCTGCTATGGCTGTCTCCGGTGACCGTCGTCCGCGGCTGACAACCATTAAAGTACCAGTACTTGTCATTCATGGGGGAGAGGATCCACTGTTCGTCCCGGCATGTGGCGAGGACACGGCTTCTGCCATCCCGGGCGCAGAGCTTATGTTGGTTGATGGCATGGGGCACGACCTGCCGCACCAACTGTACAAAGTAATCGTTGATGGCATAGAGCGTACGGCTCGTCGCAATTGACACGCGCCTACTGAGTGGCAACCAGCCGGAGTCATGCGCATCAGATGGGGCTGAGTAGGCTCAGGTGCGCAACGCTATCAATTTGCACGACCAGGGTGGAAGCGGTGATGCTTTTGGAACAGTTGTTAAAGCAGCTCCATTTCATCAATTAAAGGGGTTCCTAACAGAGAATTCATTTAAACGTATATGTGGATTCAATCGAATAAGCGCCGGTTTCATGATAACATCGTGAGTAGGAGCTACACCATTTGCTTGCTCATAATTGAGGTGGGAAGCAAGTGTTCCGATAAAATAGGCAAAAAGAATCCCGCTAAAAGCATGCATAACAGCTTTTTAGCGGGATTTTTTAGTTTAAAAATTTACTTTCTCTGATGCAAATAATGCTAATCGTAGATCCAATGAAATATCAGGCGATTCGATAGACTGACCTAAAATCTCTTCACATTTTTTAATACGATATTTTACCGTATTCCGATGAATAAATATATCTTCCGAAGTCTTTGTCAGATCACAATGATTCGCCAAATAGATTTTCAATGTATGTTTTAGTTCTTTTTCCTTCGTCGTTTTCGGATAGGCTAATGAACCTAGTGTATACGTGATAAACGGTTTTAATTTATTGGCTGGAATGAGTTGTAATAATTCTTCTACACTTTTAGATTTATAGAGTTCTATAAATTCAACTTTATCACTTTCAGACTTATGATCAAAAGCTTCATTCGCTTCGAAATAAGAGAGTGGTAACTGTGAGAATTCAGTAACTTCATTACCAATACCGAATGACAGTGTGCTATTAAAAAGTTTTTGATATTCTTTTTGGATATATTTGCAGTAATCTAAATAATATTGATGTTTAGTTTGTAATAGTATCGTAAACCGATGATTACCTGGAGACCTATAAACACTGATAGAAGGATCAATGTCAGTCAGCTTATGTGTTAGCCATTCAAAAGTCATTTGATAGCGCTCATTCAAATAAATATTATTTTCCACATCCCTTTCTTGATCAATCGCACAAACGATCACTTGATAGAAATTGGATGGTTGAATAAGATGCTTTTTTAAAAACTCAGGGTGCTGTTTGACTGAAATAAGATTATCAGGATGTTCAGACATCAATGTTTCGAAAAATCGGTTTACATCTTGTTGTTCCGCTTCTTTGATTTTACTATTTTTATAAATGGCGAGACTAAGTGTATTTACGGCTTGTTCTATAGCAAGCAAACTAAATGGATAAGTGAGCGTATTGACATTTGAAACCATCAAATAATACGGAAAATATTTAAATGCTGGAACTTCAAATATAATATGTTCTTCTTGGAAAGATGCTTTATTATTAGGTGAAATCTGCTTGGAATTCACACATCTTTTGAAGTAACTAAGATTTTTCGGAATTTGCTCTGAGTGTTCTTGGAAGTGATGGCTCATCGATTTAATTTGATGAAAAGGATTTAAGAGCATCACAGGGACTCTAAGGAGTCTGCTCATACGTTCAATCATCATTTCCAAGCTCAAACCTCTCATAAGCATTGTATTTAATTCTTGTTGGATATCTAATGCAAAGTATAACTTTTCAGTTTCTTCATCCAAAATATAGGATGATATATGATGCGTAATGGATCCAAGATTCCAACTATCAGGGATTCTGATAATGGGGAATTTTAACTCGTTTGCATATGCTATTACTTCATCATCAATTTTTTCTAAAAAGCGCGATAATTTAACGCCTATGCCAGCAACTGGTATATCATTTAATTCTCGAATGAGATCCTTTAATCCGGATTGGTCATGTTGATAACACATACCTGTAGTGACAATAAATGAGTGGGGTGCTGTGAAATTTTTAATATCAGGCGTTTCAGTAATATCGACCATTTCTACTTCTCTTTCTAAATCGCCCTCATCATTTAACAATGTTAAATCAGAAAATTGTTGGACAGACATGATTTCTTTTAATGTTGTCATAAGAATCATCTCCTTTATATTTGTTAGAAAAAGCCAAAATATGAATTAAATATGTAAGATGCTACAAGGATAACCTATCACTCTGATTGTATACTATTTTTGAAGGTTATTATACGTATAATCCTTTATTTCAAAATAGTAAAGGAGAATAATATGCTTGAACAAGGTCAGAATATTCTACGTGATTCTTTATTTTTTGAAAAGCGGGTTACTACAAGGATAGCATGCTAAAGTAGCTTGAACAAAGAAATTCACCTTTGCTCAACTAAACCATGGTAGAAATAACTACGTTAGAAAGAAGTGACAACGATGTGGGATCAACAATACAATCCACTTGGAAACGAAATAGTGAGTGGCATCATAGCCTTTCTTCCTATACTCCTATTTCTACTTAGTTTAACAATCTTTAAATTAAAAGGGATTTATGCAGCAGCATTAACTTTAGGTGTTACCATTATCATTACAGTCGGAGTCTTCGATATGCCGATAACTAAAGCATTTGGAGCAATTATTTTCGGAACAGGTAAAGCGTTGTGGCCTATTGGTTATATCGTCATTATGGCTGTTTGGTTGTACAAAATTTCTGTGCAAACCGGAAAGTTTGAGATCGTACGTGGTAGTATAGCGAATATTACCGAGGATCAACGACTTCAATTATTGCTTATTGGTTTTTGTTTTAATGCTTTCTTGGAAGGAGCGGCCGGATTAGGTGTTCCAATCGCTATTTGTGCAGCTTTACTAGTGACGCTTGGTTTCAATCCCATTAAAGCTGCTGGACTTTGCCTAATCGCCAATGCCTCTACAGGCGCATTTGGAACAGTTGGAATTCCAGTCATTACTGGTGCTGAAGTAGGTGGGATGGAAACGTTAGAACTGTCAAGAATGACAGGCTATCTTTTACCTTTGATTTCATTTCTCGTTCCTTTTCTCCTCATCTTTATTTTAGATGGTATCAAAGGAATAAAAGAGATATTCCCAGCCATTTTGGTCGTCAGTAGTGTCTATTCAGGGCTTCATTTACTTACGATTACTACGATCGGGCCAGAGCTTGCGAATATTATTCCTTCTTTAGTTAGTATGGTGGTTTTAGCCTTATTCTTAAGGAAATGGCAACCGAAAACGATTTACCATGAACCTGGGGTAGAACTAACAGGAAATTTAAAAAACTATTCTATGAAAGAGATTTTGGTAGCTTGGTCACCATTTTATATCCTCACTGGTGTTATAGCCGTTTGGAGCTTGCCTGAATTTAAACAATTATTTGTAGATGGTGGTGCACTTGATTTTACGACTGTCGCATTGAAAATTCCTGGATTACACGATCAAATCATACGTATACCACCAATCGTAACAGAAGCCAATTCTATACCAGCTATCTTAACTATTAACTTTGTTTCGGCAACGGGAACGGCGATTTTATTGGCTATCATTTTAACGAGTGTCCTGTTTCCTGCGTTAAACATCAAACAAACAGTTCATTTGCTAGGTGACACGATTAAAGAACTATGGTTACCGATTTTTACAATCGTACTTGTAATGGCTTTTGCAAATCTTTCTGACTTCTCTGGGCTTAGCACTTCTCTAGGACTTGCACTTGCCAAAACGGGTGAATTCTTCCCATTTGTTAGTCCAGTATTAGGATGGATTGGTGTCTTTCTAACGGGATCGGTTGTAAATAATAACGCACTATTCGGTAGCTTACAGGTTGTTACCGGGACGCAGATCGGCATCTCACCATCATTGCTAATAGCAGCTAACACTGCTGGGGGAAGCGTAGCAAAATTGATTTCACCACAATCTATCGCGATTGCAGCAGCCGCCGTTAATCAAACCGGGAATGAGTCAAAAATCTTTCAATATACAATACGATATAGCTTAGGCTTGCTCCTACTTGTATGTATCATGACACTCGGGCTATCTTTTATCCTCTAATCATTTTAATAAGGACTATACCACATAGTAAATCTAAGTTTTCACATAGATTTACTATGTGGTTTTTGTTTTTTAGTAAGGATAAAATTGATTATTTACTCCACTCACACGCCTTCTTAGACCCTTTCCATAATCAATAGCTAACAGCGTTCTTATTTACTCCGAGCTACTTGCTCCTTATCAAAAATTATTTGTCTAAAGTGCATAAAAAGACCATCCATTATTGTTCATTGTGTCAATGAATGGTTGTGAGTATGGACCTATAATAAAAGTGTACTTGAAGGAAGGAGTGAAAGAGTAATGGATATTCAATCAACTTTTCAATCTTTAGATAAGAAATTCACAAGTTTTGGTGGTTTAGAACAAGGTGGGATTACACGCCTATTATATTCTCAAGAATGGAATGAAGCCGTTCGTGAGCTGGAAGCAACATTCAAAGAAGAAGGCTTAGAAGCAAGTTTCGACGATATAGGTAACTTAACTGGGCGTCTTGTTGGCAGTAAATATCCGGAAGAAACCATTTTAACAGGATCACATATCGACACAGTAGTTGAAGGTGGTCATCTAGATGGACAATTCGGTATCTTAGCTGCACTGGTGGCTGTGAAATATTTAAAAGCTAAACATGGCCAACCACTACGCTCATTAGAAGTATTATCGCTTGCAGAAGAAGAAGGTAGTCGATTCCCTTACACATTCTGGGGTAGCAAAAACTTCTTTAACTTAGCTAAAAAATCGGATGTTGACACGATTGCAGATGCTGAGGGCATCAAGTTCGAAGACGCGATGCGTAAATCAGGCTTTGATTATCGAAAAACGACTGAAGTTCGTAATGACATTAAAGCATTTGTTGAAATTCATATTGAACAAGGTAAAGTGTTAGAGACAGAAAACAAAACAATCGGTGTTGTTAATGGCATCGTTGGTCAAAAACGCTTCACGATCAACTTAAAAGGTGAAGCAAACCACGCTGGTACTACGCCAATGTCATTACGTCGCGATACAGTTGTTGCCTATAGTGAAATTGTCTCGGACTTAACAAAACGTGCTAGAGAAATTGGGGAACCACTTGTATTAACGTTCGGTCATGTCACACTTGTACCAAACACAGTAAATGTAGTTCCTGGTGAAATTACGTTCTCAGTAGACTGTCGTCATATTGATCAGCAACTATTAAATGATTTTGCAGCAGAAATCGAAGACAAAATTAAATTAGTCGCTGAAGCAAATAGTATGACTTACGACATTAATTTATGGATGGATGAGGCACCAACATTGATGGACAAAAAAATCGTTCAAATCATTGAACAAGCAGCAAAGAACAATGTAGAGAATCAATATAAAGTGATGCCATCTGGTGCAGGACATGACTCACAAATCTTTGCTCAATATGTTCCAACGGCGATGTTGTTTGTACCTTCTATTGATGGAATTAGTCACAACATTAGTGAAGAGACGAAGATAGAAGATCTTGTTAAAGGTATTGAAGTATTAAGCGATGTACTTTATGAACTAGCATACAAAGAATAAAAATAATGAAAAAGGAGCCAGATAATTATGGGTTACTTAAATCAAGTTCAAGGATACAGAGAAGGTTTATTAGAAACACGATCTGTCATTAAAAAAGACAATTACGCGGTAATCACACCAGACGGCCTAGTTAATAATGTTGTACCTGGCTTTAAAGATTGTGACGTAACAATCTTAGGATCCCCGCGTTTAGGTGCAAGATTTGTAGATTATTTAGTAACAGTAAAAAACAAAGGTGGAAACAAAACTGGTTTCGCTGGTGATGGTATTCAATCTTTTGTATACGTTGTTTATGGCAAAATCAATGCTTTTGCAGATGGTAAAAGATACGAATTAACAGAAGGTGGGTATTTATATGTGCCCCCACACTTACAGTTAACTTTTGAAAATAATAATAACGGTGAAGATAGCCGCTTATTCTTATACAAAAAACGTTATCAACCACTTAAAGGACAACCTCTTAAAGGGTATACACCAGAAGTCGTTACAGGTAATGTGAACGACATCGAACAAGAGGCATATGAAGGTATGAAAGAAGTATTAATTCAAGACTTATTACCAAAAGAAATTGGATATGACATGAACATTCATATTCTTTCATTCAAACCAGGTGCTTCACATGGTTACATTGAAACACACGTTCAAGAACACGGCGCTTATGTTTTAAGTGGGCGAGGCATGTACAACCTAGACAACGAATGGATGCCGGTTGATAAAGGTGATTATATCTTTATGGGCGCTTATGTACCGCAAGCAACCTATGCAATTGGTTTAGATGAGCCATTCTCATACATTTATTCTAAAGATGCAAACAGAGATATTGATTTATAAAAAGTGAGTATATTATCTCCGATAGTTATCCAAAGATAAATTAGGCATCTTAGTTACAAAAGAATTTCTAAAATAAAATTCTAGATTATTTAGAATCTGACACAAAATATTAATTAAATGAGGAGTAAACAAGATGCGTGTATCTAAAGAAGAACTATTTAATTTAATGAAGCAAAAGTTTATGAAAGCAGGATTAAATGAAGGAGCGGCACATGATGTTGCAGACGTATTAACATACGCTGATCATAGAGGTATTCACTCACATGGTGCTGTACGTGTTGAATACTATTCTGAACGAATTGCAAAAGGCGGTATTACAACCAATCCAAACTATACATTTGAACAAACAGGACCAGCATCTGCGGTATTTAATGGGGATAATGGTCCAGGTCACCAAATAGCAAAGCAAGCGATGGAAAAAGCGATTGAAATGGCTAAAAAATCAGGTGTTGCCGTTGTTGGTATGAAAAATATCTCACATAGTGGTGCTTTAGGTTACTTTGTTGAAATGGCAGCAGAACAAGATATGGTTGCTCTAAGTATGTGTCAATCAGATCCAATGGTCGTACCGTTTGGCGGAACTGAACCTTATTTTGGGACAAACCCAATTGCTTATAGTGCACCGTCTGCTGATGACCGTATCATTACATTTGATATGGCGACTACTGTCCAAGCATGGGGCAAAATCTTAGATGCAAGAAGTAAAAATTCATCGATTCCAGATACATGGGCTGTTGATGCTACTGGTGCACCAACGACGAATGCAAGAGATGTTCATGCACTCCTGCCTATTGCAGGTCCAAAAGGATACGGCTTGATGATGATGGTAGATATTTTATCAGGTAGTCTTCTAGGAGTCCCACATGGTATACATGTGTCTTCTATGTATCAAGACTTAACTAAAGGACGCGATTTAGGTCAAATTCATATCGTGATTAACCCAGCCTATTTCACAAATTTAGATGCTTTTAAACGACAAATTTCAACAATGCTTAATGAGTTAAAAGCGCAGCCAGCGGCAGAGGGCTATGGAGAAATTTATTATCCAGGTGAACGCGGTATATTAAGAAGTAAGGAATATGATAAGGAAGGTATTGAAATCGTAGACGACATTTACAACTATCTTGTGTCAGACGACGTTCATTACGATCGTTATCATGGAAAAAATAGATTTGCAGAATAATAAATTGGAGGATCATCATGTTATACACAATTATAAAAGAAAACACTTATAAAGACTCCATCGTGTTAATGCTTTTATCGAACAAGTTGTCTGCAATTGATGGTGTAAACAAAGTATCGATCATGATGGGAACACCAGCGAACAAAGACATTTTTAAATCTTCTGGCTTAGGCACGGATGAATTAGAAAAAGCAAAGCCAAATGATATCGTCATCGTTGTAGATACAGATCAAGAAGAAAAAGTAGACGAAGTGAAAGAAGAAGTAGAGATCGCTTTAAAAGGTGATTCAGATTCACAAAATACGTCTAAAGGTCAAGAAGCTCACAACTGGAAACGTGCAATGGAGCTTGCGAACAATCCAAATTTAGCGTTAATATCAATTCCTGGTCAATATGCTGCAATGGAAGCGGAAAACGCATTGAACGAAGGTTTACATGTGTTCATGTTCAGTGACAATGTTTCGAAAGAAGACGAAGTGAAACTGAAACAAAAAGCGCATGAAAAAGGGTTATTAGTGATGGGTCCAGACTGTGGTACTGCCCTTATTCACGGCGTACCCCTTGCCTTTACAAATAACGTAAAAGTAGGCGATATCGGTATTGTTGGTGCATCAGGTACAGGTATCCAAGAAGTGTCAACAATTATAGACCGTTATGGTAAAGGTGTAACAAATGCTCTTGGTACAGGTGGACGTGATTTATCGACGGAAGTTGGTGCGATTACGATGTTAGATAGCATTAAAGCGTTAAACCAAGATCCAAAAGTAAAAGTCATTACAGTAATCTCTAAACCACCTGCAGAGGAAGTAAAACGCAAAGTATTAAATGTATTAAGAAATATTGACAAACCAGTTGTTACACTATTCTTAGGTGATAAACCAACTTATCAAGAAGCGAATATCTATCACGCGTATACACTTGAAGAAGCAGCAGTTGCATCTGTCCAATTATCAAATGGGGACAAACCGAATTTTGAACCGACAACAGCTGAACATGTAGACGTTTTATTAAAAGAATCACAAGTTGGTATTAAAGGTTATTATTCAGGCGGTACATTAGCATCTGAAGCAGCGATGCTAGTGCGAGATGCATTCAAAGATACGATAACGAAAGAACAGAACGATAGCTATGTTTTGAAGACAAACAATCATGAAATTATTGATTTAGGTGATGATGTTTATACAAAAGGTAAACCACACCCGATGATTGATCCTGAAAAACGTATCGAGATGCTTGAATCATCTATGAACGACCCTGAAACAGCGGTTGTTATGATTGATAACGTTATCGGTAACGGTGGTCATGAAGATATGGCTAGCGAACTAGCACCAACAATCAAACGTATTTTAGAAAATGCACATCAAAATGGTCGCCAAGTGGCAGTACTTGCAACGGTTGTAGGTACGGCTCAAGACATCCAAGGTTACGATAAACAAATTGAGATTTTAAAAGAGAGTGGGGCCATTATCTGTAAAACAAACGATCAAATGGTTCGCACAGCTATCCAACTTGTAGGCGGTACAGTGGATCAACCAATCGTTGATGTACAAAAATTTGATTATACAGAAGAAAACTTGGCAGTCGATGAGAAAATTATGTCCTTCATCAATATGAAACCAAGTGTAATCAATATTGGGCTAAAAAGCTTTACGGAAGCTGTTCAAAACAGTGGCTCGGAGTGTGTTCAATTTAACTGGCGTCCAATTGCTGGTGGCGATGAAAAGTTAATGAAAGTACTTCAATTCTTAAACTATTATGAAGGAGGTACAATCTAATGGGTTACAAAACAATAAATGAAGCGAACGAAGCCGTTATCCAGAAGATCATAGCAGCAGCACCATTTTTAACGGATGTTGTACCTGCTAAATCTGTGATTCCTGAATTAGAAGAGTACGTGTTATTACATGCTGGACCTCCAATTAAGTATGAAAACATGACAGATCCTATGCAAGGTTCCTGTGTTGGCGCAATCCTTTTTGAAGGATGGGCAGAAGACGAAAAGAATGCACGTGAATTACTTGAAAACGATAAGATCAAATTCATTCCATGTCACCATGTGAATGCAGTTGGACCAATGGGTGGTATTACGTCACCTAACATGCCAGTACTTGTCGTTATTAACAAAGAAAGTGGTAACGAAGCGTACTGTCAAATGAACGAAGGGATAGGAGCAGTGTTACGCTTTGGCGCTTACAATGAGCAAGTAATCAATCGCTTACATTGGATGAAAGATGTATTAGGTCCAGTTTTAAGTAAAGCATTAAAAACATTTGATGAAGGCTTGAATGTGAACGTATTGATTGCGAAAGCTATTGCAATGGGTGATGAGTTCCACCAACGTAATATTGCAGCTTCACTTGCATTCTTAAAAGAACTATCTCCAGTCATTGCATCATTAGAAGACGTTGAAAAAGAACAACGCACTGAAGTAATTCAATTTTTAGCTGACACAGACCAATTTTTCTTAAATATTGCTATGGCGACTGGTAAAGCGATGATGGATGCAGCACGTACAATTGAACACGGCACAGTTGTTACCGCAATGTGCCGAAACGGTGAAAACTTTGGTATCCGTATTGCGGGCATGGGAGACGAATGGTTTACTGGTCCTGTTAATACCCCGCAAGGATTATATTTCACTGGTTACTCAGCAGAAGATGCAAACACAGATATCGGTGATTCAGCGATTACAGAAACAATCGGTGTCGGAGGTATGGCGATGATTGCAGCCCCTGCAGTTACACGCTTTGTTGGTACAGGTGGATTTAATGATGCGCTTGAAACTAGTAATCAAATGACTGAAATCTGTATTAGCGAAAACCCTAACTTTGTCATCCCAACTTGGGACTTCAAGGGCGCATGTTTAGGTATCGATGCACGGAAAGTTGTTGAAACAGGGATCACACCAGTCATCAACACAGGTATTGCCCACAAAATTGCGGGGTACGGACAAATTGGTGCCGGTACAGTTCATCCGCCAATCGAATGTTTTGAGAAAGCTATCACAGCATATGCCGAAAAGCTAGGCTTTAACGGATGATTTTACAAGCAAGTGGGGTTGGTTCAATCGCACTTCAATTATTAAAAGAAGGAAAAACCTTTACCGTGCACAGTATGTTTGAAAAAGGGTTGAATATCGTTGATCAAAATGGAGAATTGGTATTTGTTGGTACCGATGAAAATGGTACATTTCCGTTCGGGATCTTACTTGATCCTCAAACGAGACAAACAGTAAAGACCAATATTAAGGTAGGCGATATATTAATATTTCGTAATAACCGTCTTTTTCATAACCGTTTCGAAATGGTGTTTAATGTAAAAATACTACCGTTATATATGGATTTTGAACATGCAAATATAAATAAATTAAAAGAAAATTTTCAATACATTTCATTTACTTCATATGAATCATCAGATTTTGAACGAGCACTTGTATTGTCCTTGATCAATCGACTACAGGATCCAACCGAAAATCTTGACGAGACATTCCGTTATTTTATTGGACGTGGACAAGGTTTAACACCAACAGGTGATGATATACTTGTCGGCATATTGTACGGACATTTTATTAAAAATTTTATCGAACATAAACATCTAGAAACGTTAAAAGCTTTAATCGAGGAACCATTAACGACCATTGTTAGTAAGCGCTTTTTAACATGTGCTATAGACGGTGTATTTAGTTCGAAGATTACAGCATTGCAGCATGATCCATCTTTAGAAAGCATGAACAGGCTTATAGAAGTAGGATCATCATCTGGGATGGATACGTTATATGGCATTTATATGTCATTAACTAAGGAGTGAAAGAAATGGGGAAAAGTGTAGTTATTGCTTTGGGTGGTAATGCCATTTTACAGCCAAAACAAGAAGCAACTTATGAAAATCAATTAAAAAATGTAGTGTCGGCAACAGGCCATATGGTGGCAATTCGAGAAGCGGGTCATAACATCGTCATTACACACGGCAATGGTCCGCAAGTGGGAAATATCATTGCCCAAAATGAAGCTGCAAAAAATGTAGTCGAACCACTACCAATTCATGTTTGTAACGCAGAATCACAAGGTTTCATTGGTTATATGATGGAAACAGCTTTAAAAAACCATATTAAAGAACGTGGCATTGCTGCAAATGTGGTGACATTGCTAACAATGGTTGAAGTGGACAAGGGTGATCAAGCTTTTAAAAATCCGACTAAACCAATAGGTGTATTTTTCTCGGAAGAAGAAGCGCAGCGTTTAGAAGAACAAGGCTTTACAATGGCAGAAGATGCAGGGCGGGGATATAGACGCGTTGTCCCTTCACCAGAACCAAAAGTGATTCATGGTATAGATGAAATTAAACGTTTAATTGATGAAACGATTGTTATTTCATCTGGTGGTGGCGGTATACCAGTATATCGTGAAGACAGTGGTCAATTACATGGTATTGAAGCAGTCATTGATAAAGATCGTTCAGGATTAAAACTAGCGCAACAAGTGAATGCGGATGTTTTCATGATGTTAACTGATGTACCAAATGTCTATATTAATTTTGGGAAAGAAAATGAGCAAAAATTAAGCCGCATTACAGTAGCAGAAGCTGAACAGTATGTTGCAGAAGGACAATTCCCAGCAGGTAGTATGTTACCAAAAATGCAAGCAGCTATAGAATTTGCGAAATTAGGCAAAGAGGCAATCATTTGTTCATTAGATCAAGCGGTAGCTGCATTAGATGGAAAAGCAGGTACACATATAACACAATAAGTTTAAATATGGTTCAAGGACCGTAATCCGTTAAGTTTGCAACGTCATGAAGTGAGTAATCACAGACTATAGACGTTGCAAACTTTTTGACGTTACTTTTGTTATAGTTCATAAATCTGCTTGTTTATAGCGGAAGATAAGATGTTAGGGCATAAATGAAACAACAAATCGAGGCTATGTTTATATAAACGGATAAGGGTAGATAGTTAGAGGCGAAGAAATTCGTCTCTTTTTTTATTGTACGCTCGGCATACGTAATAACTATAGGGGGGAAGCTTCAGAAGCGGTGAGACAGAAGCATTGGTTAGCTGATAGCAAAGGCGTCTGCGGTACGTGGAATCAGAAGGAGAACACGAATCTCGGTATGATTAGGGGAATGCTCACACACTTTCTACACAAAAAGTAACTTAGCTCGTTGTCTTTTTAAAAAGTTTTCAAGAAAAATGCTAATTTCACGGGTGTGGAACGTATGTTCCCATCTTAAACTTTATAAAAATTCGAGCTAAAGGGGAAGTAAGTCGATTACATACAGGAACGTAAAGAATTTGAGCAATTACTATAAAAAGAAACATAGCAATCAAGTATTTAATAGGAAGGTTTTGGCAAATTATCTGTTATAATAATTGAAATGGAAGCCCATGTTCACTTTTTTTATGAGATAGAAAAGGCTTTTTATTTTGACCTTGAAACATCATTCAACCTTTATTCTGTAAATATAGATGCAGTATTAACGCCTACGTTCAATGAAGACATTCTATCTAACTTGTTAAAGACTTTTTATAAAGCGATATAAGGCTATTTTAAATCATAGCATGTTATGAAACGACAAGATGAACAGTAAAAAAGTTTAAAGGAGAGAACATTAAAAATGAGTCTAGAAATTTATAACGGAGAACGTTCTGAAGAAAGTGTTCAATTTGAAAAATGGTTAACTTCCGAAAGTAATAAAATGAGTTTTTCTAGTATTGAAAACACTAAACAGTTTGTTGAGTTAATGGGAACTGAAAATAATAAACCATATGTTATAGGGGAAGATGTTCAATTTTTAAGTGATGTTAAGGAGGAGGCATTCGAGGGCATACAGGTTTTCACATTAAATGACCAAGAGTCTCCGAAACAAAAAGTAATTCTTTATCTACATGGTGGCGCTTGGACGAATCAACCTTTAAATTTTCACTGGTGGTTTTTGGATAAAATGGCGCAATCATTGAATGCGAAAATAATTGCTCCTATTTATCCTAAAGTACCTCATTTTAACTATAAAGATACGTATCCAAAAATGCTAAACCTCTATAAAGAAATGCTTGCAACTGTTGAAAATTCGAATCAATTAACGATTATGGGAGATTCGGCAGGCGGTAATATAGCACTTGGCCTAGCTCATCTGTTAAAAATGAACAATTTACCTGAACCGAAAGATATTATTTTATTATCAGCATGTGTAGATTTGAGTTTTGAAAATCCTCTTATAGCTGAATATGAAGAAAAGGATCCGATGTTAGCTAGTGAAGGAATGGAAGTCATTACAAAGATTTGGGCAGCTGATAAAGATCTAAAAGACTCATTGATTAGTCCAATATACGGTGACTTTCAAGGACTTGGGAAGATTACTCATTTTATTGGAACACATGAATGTTTATATCCAGATGCAATAAGACTGGATGAAAAACTAACGGAACTTGGAATTGAAATCAATACTTTTGTTTATCCTAAAATGAATCATGTGTTTGTTGTTATGCCAATTCCTGAAGCGCAAGATGCTCAACAGAAAATTTTTAATATACTAAGTTAATTTAAAGAAATGGAGCTTAACTGTACTTGAAGCGGCCACTAGGAGGGAAGTCTTCGTTTAAACAAGAGGTAGAGATTTTAAAAAAATGACAGCAATGTATAACGTAAAAAGGAGTGTCTCAAAGATCAAATTTAGACTTTGAGGCACTCCTTTTTTGTATAGAGCAAAGATAATTAATACGTCTTAGATTTTTTGTCATTAAGCACGCTTTGTGTCCTTTGATTGATTAAGTTTAAAACTGTTATATACTTTTGAAAATCTTCAGTCGTAAATTGCTCAAGGTTCTTCAAATGACTCCGATATTTCTCTAAACCTAGATTTTTATGATATTCATAAACTATTTTGCCCTTGGGTGTTAACTCAATATTCAATTCTCGATAATTGTCTACATTTCTATATTTAATGACTAATCCTTTTTTAATTAGTTTATCTACCATTTGAGAAACAGCACTTTTCGTGCAATTTTTAATTTCTGCAATTTCAGTAGTAGTCGTTTTTACTTGATCTCCAATTAAGTTGAGTGTATGAACTTCTATCATATACAATTCATCTTCTGTGCCATATTTTCTTGGGATATTTTCATATGAACTAATAAGTCTAGATGTCTCGTAAATCGTTTCCATTAGCTCATAAAAAACCTTCTCTTTTTCCACAATGCATCACCCTCCCTATAATTGGTAGCAAATTAATTTTAACATTTGTTTAGAATCTGATTAAATTTAAAAATATTCTGAAATTTCAATTGGCTATTTCTCGGTTAAGGTGTTAAATAGAGAAAAATTTAATATAAACGTTATAAAAATAGTGATTTAGTAGAAAAGTTGAACACAAGTAAGTGGGGGGCAAGCATGAAATATAATTTTGATAAAGTGGTTAATCGCAGAAATACTTATTCCTTAAAGTGGGATGGCGAAGATTTAATCAAAACAATGGGTTATACAGAAAGGTATGACAATGAGACCATTCCACTATTTACAGCAGATATGGATTTACCCGTACCGCAACCATTGATAGATGCACTACATAAAACAGTTGATCATCGTATTTTTGGCTATTCTGTTTTTCCAGATGCGTACTTTGAATCTATTCAGCATTGGTTTGAAAAAAGACATGATTGGACAAACAACAGAGAAGAGATTGTATATAGACCTGGAACAGTACATGCCTTGAATATAGCTGTAAAAGCTTTCACTAAACCTGGTGAGGGCATCATCATTCAACGTCCTGTTTATCCACCGTTCACAGTTTCGATAGAGGGAAATGGGAGAGTTGTTCGAAATAATGCGTTGAAATGTGATGATGAAGGATATTACTACATTGATTTTGAGGATTTTGAAGCAAAAGCAAAAGAAGAAAATACAACGATGTTCATTCTTTGCAACCCACACAATCCAACTGGAAGGGTTCTATCGTACGAGGAACTAAAAAGGCTTTCAGATATATGCGAGGAAAATAACGTGATTATTATAGCTGATGAGATTCATGGAGATCTCATTAGAAAAAAACAAAAATTTATACCAATCGCAAAAGTTGCAAAAAGTACCGATCATATCATCACGTGCACAGCAATCAACAAAACATTCAATGTTGCAGGTTTGCACTGTACAAATGTGATTATTTCAAACCCAGAAGTTAGAAAAAATTTTAGTGACACAATGGGGATGCAGTTACCATCACCGTTTACAATTGCAGCCCTGATAGCTGTTTACAACGAAGGAGAAAAATGGTTAGAGCAACTAACAGAATATTTGGATGACACAATGACGTATGTGAAAAATTACTTAGCTGAAAAAATGCCTACCGTCAAAGTTAGGATTCCTGAAGGAACATACGTGATGTGGATGGACTTTAGTGGATATGATCTTCCAGCTCAAGAGGTTCATGATCGTATCTATAACAAAGCCAATGTTTTACTTGAGGATGGTCACTTATTTGGAATTGAAGGAGAAGACTTCCAAAGAATCTGTATCCCTTCACCAAGACCCCTTATAAAAGAAGCACTTGAAAGAATCGCTTTAGAATTTCAAGATATCGAATCTAAAAATCGATTGGAAGAGGTGTATAGAAAATGAAAACAATAGAATTTGAGCTACATGCATTGAAGGCTGCCAAAGAAATAGAACCTTATGTAATTGAGATAAGAAGAGATCTCCATAGGCATCCTGAAATCGGATTGCAAGAAATACGAACAATGAGAGTAGTTACAGAGGAGTTAACTAAACTAGGCATTCATTACGAAATCGTCCCTAATGGTGGAATTATTGGTTATATTCAAGGGGGAAAACTGGGAAAAACATTAATTCTTAGAGCAGATTTAGATGCACTTCCGATGAAGGAAGAAAAAAATAATTTAAAAAAGAAGAAAGTAGTGTTTTCTGAGTCTGACCAAGCAGCTCATACTTGTGGGCATGATGGACAAACAGCGATGCTTTTGGGTGTAGCGAAAATCTTAACGCAACACAAAGACCATATTAAAGGGAGAGTGCTTCTCGCTTTTGAACAAGGGGAAGAAATGGGCGGAGGAATTTATAATCTCTGTAAACGGTTATACGAAATTGGAGGCGACGGAATATGGGGTATCCATTTAAAATCGGATCTTCCGACTGGGAAAATATCCGTTGAACCAGGCCCTAGAATGGTAGCTTCTTTTGTTTTTGATGTCTTAATAAAAGGAAAAAGTGGACATGGTTCAAGACCGGATTTGTCGGTTGTTCCATTAGACTGTTTTACCGATTTTTATAACAATTTAAGAGCGATGAGGTTAAATACGCTAGATCCTTTTAAAACAATTACCTATTCAATTGGAACGATAAATTCGGGTTCTGCAGCCAATATTATTCCAGAAACTTTACAGTTCTCAGGAACAGCCAGATATTTAGATTATAACCAAGGTGCACATGCGGCAAAAGAATTTAAGAGAATCCTAGAAAAAGTCTGTGACCTGCATAATTGCACATATGAATTTTTGATAGAACCTAAAGAATCGGATTTAATTGTCTACAATCAAAAAGATTGTGCACAAATTGCGATGGATGCAGTGAAAAATGCAATTGGTACAGATGCATTACATGCAATCCCTGCATGGATGGCATCGGAATCATTTGCGTTTTATGAAAAATACTTCCCAGGTGTGTTTGCATTCGTTGGCATACAAAACCTCGAAGAAGGGATTGGGGCCGAACATCATAATGTTTACTTTGACCTAGATGAAGATGCTTTAAAACTAGGTGTGGCGGCTACTGTACAATACACATTTGATTTTCTAAATTGTGAAAAACAAGTTGATTTTACTCCTGATAAAAGAGATATAACTAGTCTATTTATTGATAACGGATTCAAGCAATTAATAAATGAATAGCATTTCATTTAACTTCTTTCAGCAATTATTTTCTGAAGCTAAAAGGAAGAATCAGCTACAAATGTTAGTGGGTATCCGAACACCTGCTGAAAGAAGTTAATGTCTCCGGCGGATGTCACAGAATCGGTAAGGAGTCCTTTGTGCTTGCACAAATCCGATTCCGGACACAATTATGCCGAGGCATAATTAATTAAAAAGGAGATAGGGAAAATGACAAGAAAAAAGTTCTGTTACTTGCTCACGTTCTTAGCATATTTTGGCATGCCTGTAGGAATTCCTTTTATTAAAAGTGCCGAACCATATATTTTAGGTCTCCCATTTCTATTATTTTGGATGGTTTTATGGATCTTTCTAGGAACTGGTTTAATGATTATCGTTCATCGTATAAATCCTGATGCAAAAGAGGAGGTGGAATAATTTGATCATTTCAGTTGGAATCATTGCAATTTTCTTAGTGATTGCTTTACTATTAGGCATTATGGCAAGTAGAGGGAAAGATATGAGCCTTGAACAATGGAGTGTTGGAGGCCGTGGATTCGGATCTATTTTCATTTTCTTATTAATGGCTGGTGAAATTTATACAACTAATGCATTTTTAGGGGTAAGTGGTTGGATGTATGGAAAAGGTGGCGTAGCATTTTACAATATCGCGATGCTAAACTATGTAATTGCTTACTGGTTAACACCTAAAATATGGGCTTACGGAAAGAAACATAGTTTATTATCGCAATCGGACTTTTTTGAAAAGGCATATAATAGTAAAATTCTCGGCACGCTTGTAGCCATTGTAGGGTTAGTAGCGTTAATTCCTTATTTAATCATTCAACTAAAAGGTCTTGGCATTATCGTTTCCGAAGCTTCCTATGGAGCGATTGATCCGAAAATAACAATTTGGATTGGTACAATTGCAATGATTACTTATGTTATGGTTTCAGGTATTCATGGCTCTGCTTGGACAGCTGTTATTAAAGATTTTCTTATTCTTGGTGTTGTGATATTCCTTGGTATCTACTTACCTATACATTATTATGGCGGGATTCAGCCAATGTGGGAAGCAATTGAAGCTGTTAAACCAGGTTTCTTATCACTTCCAGACTCAGGTTTTAGCGCCTCATGGTATATTTCAACGATCATGTTAACATCGTTAGGGTTTTATATGTGGCCGCATACATTTGTTGCTACTTTTTCAGCAAAAAGTGGGAATGCACTAAGAAATAATGCGATTTTGCTTCCGATCTATGCATTATTTTTATTATTTATCTTATTTGTTGGAGCAGCAGCAATTTTACAAGTTCCTGAACTAGAAGGAGGCGCGGTGGATTTAGCTTTATTTAAAATCTCCACGCAAACATTTAATCCAGTCATCGTCGGCTTTATTGGAGCAGCAGGGTTATTAACTGCAATTGTGCCAGGTTCATTGATTTTAATGTCTGCAGCTACATTACTTGCGAAAAATGTCGTAAAACCTATTCGACCTCAAACTACCGATCAACAAATTGGTATCATTGCTCGCTATTCAGTTCCAGTAATTGCACTTGTTGCACTTTACTTTACGTTTAGTGGTGGTGGAGCAATTACGTTATTATTCTTAATGGGGTATGGATTAGTGACTCAATTTGTACCAGCTGTTGTATGTAGCTTTTTGAAGAAAAATCCATTAACTGTACAAGGTGTTTTTGCTGGGATTATTGTGGGTGTCACGATTGTTGGTTGGCAGGCAGCTACAGGTGCTCATCTTAGTAAGCTGTTTCCAAGCTGGCCATCTTACATACAAGATATCAACATTGGTTTCCTAGCATTAAGTGTAAATATTTTAGTAAGTTTACTTGTTAGTGTGCTTACAAGCAAGCTAGCTGGTAATAATAATGAACCTACAAATGAGAAAACAGTAGAAAACCTTCAATAACAACGTTTGTATTTTCTGAATATTTGAATGGGATGATTTAATAATAATGTTTTTTACCGAAAAAGCGTTAAAAGCAATTGGATCATCAAATAAAGTCGTATAGATTAACATTGTGAATTACACTAATCATGTATGTTAAGAAGAATATGAAATTTTAAAATCGCAGCAGTTAGCCGGTTCAGCGGCAGAACAAAACGTCTTACAAAAAGATTTACTCGTTGAAATGAAGTAATCGCATGTATAACAATTAGGTGTAAATTTACTTAAGAAGAATCCATTTTAATCAAGCATGTAAAAATGGATTCTTTTTAATTGAACTATAATGGTGGTGACAATTTGTTTTAAAAAGTCATCGGAATCTAAATCATGTAAATTTACAGCTGTTCCGTCTCACTATTATTAGTATACTTTTCATTGATACATAACTTCCTATAATTTATATTATGTAAACTAAAATTATTTTGGCGTGGAGGAGGGCTTGGATACGTCAACTACCCATAATATCTGTACTTTTCTGTATATGGACAAGAATCTACAGACATCTTGGACAAGAATGTCCGGACATAATATAATTCCCTACTTTTTGGACAAGAACGTCCAGACAAACTTACATTTCAAAAAATAAAAAGGACAAGAATGTCCAGACAACGCACATTTTTCCGGCTGTCTTAATATTTCTTCTCCATGTGCTCGTACTGTTCCACAGCTATGCACATTAGTGTTGGTTTGGAATAAAGTTTGATTAAAAGTTTGCTGCAAACGTTGATTTTATAATAGTTAGAAGAAACCCACGTATTTTGAAAAAAGTTTGATCAAAATGAATGGGTTTTATTTAAATGCGAAGTTATTTTTATCAAACTATATCACAAATTATCGAACTTTATTTTAAATGACCAATCTTTTTTACAAACTACAACCTTTTTTTCTTCCAGCAATAGGCTATTATTTTATTTAAGAAACAACGTTTATCTCTTTACGAGCAAATACACATGTCCAAAACCTAAAAATGAATTTAAGCTTCTGTATATTGTCCAATCTTTCTGAATTTCTCATAACGATCCTCAATCAATTGTTCGCCATTTAAAGAATTCAATGCTTTTAGTGTGACGCTTATACATTCTTTTATATAAATTGCTTGCTTCGCAACATTACGGTGTGCTCCACCAGTTATTTCAGGGATTATTCCATCAATAACGTCAAGCTCTTTTAAGTCAGGTGCTGTTATACGCATTGCTTCTGCTGCTTGCTTCCCTAGACTACCATCTCGCCATAAGATCGATGCAGCACCTTCAGGCGAGATAACAGAATACGTTGAGTTCTCTAACATAAAGACGCGATTAGCTACCCCTAATGCAATTGCACCACCACTTCCGCCTTCTCCAATAACAATACTAATAACTGGTACTGTTAGAATCGTCATTTCAGCAAGAGTTCTGGCAATGGCTTCACTTGGGCCGCGTTCCTCGGCTGCCTTACCTGGATAGGCACCTTTCGTATCAATAAAACAAATAATTGGGCGCTTAAATTTCTCAGCCTGCTTCATTAAGCGTAATGCCTTACGATATCCTTCTGGGTGTGGCATACCAAAATTTCGTCGAATATTTTCTTTAGTTGATTTTCCGCGCTGGTGTCCAACAATTGTTATGGGCTGTCCTTCAAAGAGAGCGATTCCTCCAAGAATAGCCGCATCATCACCAAACGAACGGTCTCCATGGAATTCTATAAAATTTTCGCACATAGCTTCTATATATTATATTGTAATGTTGTTGGACGTTCAGGATGTCTAGCAACCTGTACACGATCCCATGGTCTCATATTGGTATAAATGGATTGTTCTAGCTGAGTAAGGCGTGTTTCAAGCTTTTCGATTTCGCCTGTCATATCTACTTTCGCTTCGGTAGCAATTGTTTTTAACTCATCAATTTTTTCACGTAATTGTACTACTGGTTCTTCAAAAGCTAAATTTTTAGACATGTTGCATGCCTCCTTTCGTATGCATTTTTACAAGCATTGCTACTTGGTTTCGTAAATTTTTTCGATGGAAAATTGCATCAAGCTGACCATGCTCTAGTAAAAATTCTGACGTTTGGAAATCATTCGGTAGTTTTTCTCTTAATGTTTCTTCTATTACACGGCGACCAGCAAAGCCAATCAATGCTTGTGGTTCAGCAATATTAATATCTCCAATAGAAGCAAAGCTTGCCGAAACGCCACCGTATGTAGGATGCGTCATGATAGAAATAAACAATAGTCCTTCTTCACTATGATGTTTTAATGCCGCACTCGTTTTTACCATTTGCATTAATGATAGAATACCTTCTTGCATGCGTGCTCCACCACTAGTAGAAAAGATAATAACCGGTACACGTAATTTAATAGCTTTTTCAACGGCACGTGTGATTTTTTCTCCGACAACTGAGCCCATTGAGCCCATACGGAAATGAGAATCCATAATTGCTACAACAATTTCTTCTCCATCAAGAGTACCTAACCCAGTTAGTACAGCATCGCTTAATCCCGTTTGTTGTTTAGCCACTGAAATTTTTTCTACATAATCAGGGAAATTAAGTGGATTACTTGTTTGTAAATGATCATCCATTGATACAAATGAACCTTCATCTAAGAAATATGCTACGCGCTCCCGTGCAGTCATTTTGAAATGATGATCGCATTTTGTACACACTTTATGATTTTTTTCTAATTCCTTTGTTAACTGAATGTGACGGCATTCTGGACATTTTGTCATAAGTCCTTCAGGAAATCCCTTTTCCTGTCCGTCCTCTTTCTTTTTACTAAATAAGCTACGTATTGCCATGTTCGTCTCCCCCTTTGTTGTTTACATGCTTTGTAAAGTCTTCATCCACTGCTCGTAAGCTTGCAATGCTTCTTTTTCATAGCCAAGCTGCATCGATTTCAACATAGTTTTTCTTCTTCTGTTGAGCTTTGATTTACACGGTCACCATCATAAGCCGCTAACTGAAACCAGATTTTTAGTGAAAGACGATTTTCCGCTGTGATGATTATTTCTCGTAATACATCTTGAGAATTAATCGTACCTTCTATTTTTAGCCTTACAAAAAAACTGTCCCACACACGTAGTGTTCGCAGAGTCTCTGTACAACTTATTACGCGAATGGCTTCCTTTTCATGAATTTATCGCGTTAATTCGACATCTTTTTTAGATTTTTCATCTTCTAATATAAACATTGACAGTATTTCTACGAGCTGATGCTTATGTGTAGAAGCTAGCAACATACCTCTCCCATGTTTCGTTTCAATAAGACCTAACAATTCTAAGCTTCACAATGCCTCCCTCACAGAGGATCGCCCGACACCTAGACGCTCTGAAAGAACTCGTTCGGAAGGTAGTTTTTCTCCAGCCTGTATTTCTTCCATTTTAATAAGTTGTCGTAATTGTTGGACGATATCTAAAAACACTTCTTTTGTTCGGTTTTTTTATCCATACGATCAATTCCTCGTTCTATCGCTTTCGCACAGATAAACATGCGACTTACTTTAAAGAAACGAAATCCACTACCTTTAGAGGATGGTGGCTCTTACTGAATAAATACAAAAGTGGTCTGACCACTTTTGTATTTTAATCTATCTTACAAAATAGTTATTTAAAAGTAAATAATAAACTGGATAAAAATTTAATAATTTCCTTCAATTTCATATTCTTTTCGTCGTTAGTGCATGTTTTACTTTCATTTGAGGTCTACTAAAGCGCTTTTTAAGCTTTCCCTCAATGTAAAGCAATTCATCTTATAGTCCAGTTAGCCAATAGCCAGGGGTATTAATCGTCGCGACTTTATGGGTATTGGTACAGCACTAAGTCGCTATTTAAATAGGGATAATAATTATAAAAAAGTTGATAAGGAGAAATACTCCTTATCAACTTTTTATCCTATATTAAGATATAGTATCGACCAGCTTAGTTTGTTCACTCTTATGAATAATTCTTATGAATATTGGACAAATCTACATTAAACGATAATTAGCATTATTTAAACGAATAATCCCCTTTTGAACGATAAATTATAGGAACCATCCGATAATTAGAAAGTTGTGACCAAGGTATTTATATTATGTAAACTAAAATTATTTGGCGTGGAGGAGGGCTTAGATACGTCAAATACCCATAATTGCAGAAACAACTGTATATTGTATATGGACAAGAATCTACAGACAAAATATTATTCCCTACTTTTGGGACAAGAAAGTCCAGACAGCTCATTTTTTAAAATACATGATTTTACATAAAACGTTGGGTTTGAAATTCCTCATATCCTTTAATATCTAAAACAAAGTTTGATCATTTTCTACATGTGCAGCTCCACAATAGCCATAACTTCATAAATTATCCTGGTTTACTTTAACTTTTTAATTTCTATTTTAGAGTAATTATATGTGTGATCTTCCTTATTTTTAAATGGACTGCTCTTTAGTGTTTGTAATAAAGAATAATTACTAAATGGTATTCAATCCCTATTTAACAACAACAAATGCAAAACCTTCATTTTAGCTAGTATTGATTAGATAATTCACCTAGCAAATTAACAGTCAATTGGTCTTCTATTATTGCATCTGTATGAACCAATTCTTTTGTCGTAATCCTCATTATCCTAGCAAATTGTTCAATACGTTCCGATTTTAGAGTACAATCTCCTTTTAACATAAATCCTACAAGTGCTTTACTTACACCTAATTGTTCAGCTAGCCATTCATAAGAAACTTATAATAAACAACATGGAAGTTCATTATAATTTATTCCGAAGAACAATACTAAATAACCAGTCGTCAAATAAATTTCGACAACTGGTTAGGTGTATACTTTTTCGACTGTAATATATCAGCAATTTTCACTTCTACCTGTAAAAAGGATACTAAACATTAGTTTTTACAGAAGCAAGATCTCATCTTCTTTTGCAAATTCATTTTCTATAAAAAACTTTTTTACTTTTTGCTGGTCGGCTGTATAAATAATCAGCACTAGGGATTTAATGGCTCGACTACATGCAACATAAAATAATCTGTTTGTTTTATGAAAGATTATTACGTTCTTTCATGGGAGTTTAAGTATATTTCTTCACAAGGTGATTACATGCCATGCGTAAAGAGCAATACTTTGTTCAATTCGCAGTTTACTACCTCAGGATACTGATATGTACGCTGTAATTGATTAGCTGTTAGATTCTTAAGTAAATATATCCAGCGTTCATGTAGACAATCTTTTTTTTTCAAACAGTACGACTTTATTTCAAAGACACAACGATCTTACTACCCACTTTTTATTTATCCCACACTCTTATCTGCTAGTACTACTATTTTTTATTACCAAATTAGCCGTTTCACTCGGATGGTTAAGAGGAAAATGATGACCATATGGAACAAAATCAACCTTACCAAGATGCGAAGGAGCAGAATAGCCTCTGTCATAATCCCCCCAAATAATGCGAAGATTATACTTTGTTACTTCATTGAAATCACCTTGATCGTTTTTCAATAGTAAACTGTTAAGCTGAACCGTAGTATTTAAAATTCTAGGAGAAGTAAAACTGTTACTTATTTTTTCAATATAATGTTCAGGGATGCTCTCCGTACTTTCAAATAAACCATTACTTAATAAATAACGCTCTATCAAATTAGTAGTTGCCAATTTCAATGTCCATTTGTTCATAAATTGAGGAACATTTATCGATTTAGCATTTTTTTTAGCAACAGGTGGCTGAAGTAAAGTAATTGTATACTTCTTATCTATGTACTTTTGTACTAATGCTTCCAAAAGAATATACGCACCAAATGAATGGCCAATTAGATGGGCACCGTTAGTAGCTTTCTCCAATAACTTTTTCACTACATTCAAATAGATATTTAATAGATTTTTCTCTCGTTTAAAAGGAGAACGTCCCAAACCTGGAAGGTCCATGATCCATACAGGTCGACCCGTTTTTTCATGAAGCTCTTTCCCTAAAGGAAATAAATCCTCTCCATCACTTAATAAACCATGTAATAAAATAAACGGTTTACCCTTTCCTTGTGATTGGTAAATGGTAGTATTATTACATAATGTTCGTTTAAATAAATGACTGTGCTGGCCATTTTGATACATCATGCGATAATCCAGATCAGCTATTACGGCTGGGAAAAATTTCATTACATTTGTCTCCTTAAACCAATCTTCTCCCATAATCTTTTTCGCTGAACCATTTGAAAATGTTCGATTTGTAATAAAGTTCAGCCCATCAGCAGGAATTTGGGTTATTTTGCTTACGCCACTATTCATAAGTGCTTTCATAAATGGCAATGGGGCAGAAATTTTAGGTGCAGTCATATTCATACTTTCTGACATAGCATCTAATAATTCTGAAATATTCTGATCATGTTGTTTATCTTCAACAAGTGTATATGTTTGTATAGTTGGTTGCTCCAATCTGAAAACCTGCACAATAAACTTTGCTAGTTCATCGTTTGCAATAAGTGGTAATCTATATTCCTTACCTCCAGGAATCACTGGCATGAGCCCTTTTCGCATACTCATCACAAGCAAGCCTAAGCCTCCTGTTTGCTCCGTACTCCCTGTTTTACTACTACCAACTACAGTTGGTGGATTAATTACTGAAAGCGGATAACCTACTGTTGATGCCTGCTGACGGATATAAAGATCTGCTAAAAACTTTGTTCTCTCATATGGATTTTTTATTTTCAAAAAATTGTTTCCTTCTTTAAACACATCTATCGCAATCTTGCTATTTTTATCATCAAAGGGACTCATATAGCCTACAACATGAATAAATTGTTGCAATCCCTTCAATTGATGAATATTTTTAGCGAATTCACTAATATGTTGGGCACCATTCAAAAATACGGAAGCTGCCTCTTTGCTTGTCGCTTGAATATCCATGGGGCCACCTGCGTGAATAATCACATCCGTTTTCAATACCAACTCCTTATCTTCAGCACTTAGACCTAAGTCTATTTTCGTCAAATCACCTTCAATAAAGTGCATAACTGCCTCTTTTAAGATGCCTCTTTCTTGATAAATGCGTGTTGCTTTACTTTTCGATCTCACTAGTAGAAGAATTGTAACATGCTCTTTGGCTAATTCCTTCACTAATTGCTTTCCAATAAAACCTGTTCCACCAGTTAAAAATACTGTTCTCATATAAAATCCTCCTTTTAGTACTATTCAGTACTAATTTGATGTAAAAAAAATGCTTCTTTTATCGAAGCAAGTTAAAAAAATGATCTGCTGTTTTCATGATTACAGTTGCATCCTTCAGTGTTTCTGAAATAAATAGCGCTCCTTCAAGATTTGTAATAAAAAGAGATGCAACCTCGTCAATATTAATTGTCTTTCTAAATTCACCATTCTCTACCCCTTGTTTAAGTAATAGAGAAACTTTCGTTTGTAATCCTGCAAAAAAAAGACCTATTTTTTCTTTTACTTTTGTGGCATTTGTAGGGCTTTGAATATAAAGCGTAATAAATGGACAGCTCCCCTTATATTCTCTCGTCTGAACTCCTTGTGATAATTGCTTTAAAAACAGTTGGATACGATCTTCAACTAATAATTGGTTTTGAGATAGTAAGCCATCAATTGCAGATTGATACATTTCAATCCAATAATCAACGACCCCTTCCAACAATTCTTCCTTATTAGAGAAGTGATAATACACATTAGACTTTGAAACTTTGCTTACACGAACTAATTCATCCATGCTTGTATAAGCAAACCCTTTTTCTAAAAATAATGTTGCAGCTACTTCAATCACACGTTTTTGATTCATTAATTTTCCCCTTGTCATAATTAGTACTGTACAGTACTATAATAGGTGTTGCAAGTATTTTTGTTAGTTTAATAAAAAAATTGATCAAAAAAGCTAAACTTTAATTGATTTTACTGCTAAAAATTAATTTCATTTTGAACAAAGTTGAACTGAACCCCAAAACTGTTTTGGATGGCTTGCAATTTTTCACTTGTGTTTTAACGCTAGGTTCATATATTTTTGAAAAGAAAACAAATATGTTTTTTTTGGAAGATACATACGAATTTATTTTTGTAGTCACTAAATTGTTTAGAGGAGATGCTTTTATGCCCATTTCAGTACAGTATATTCGACATGCTACATCAATTATCTCAATAAATGGAAAACAATTTCTGATTGATCCGATGTTGAGTGAAGCCGGTAAACTTTCACCTGTCCCTTTCACTAGAAATTATCGCAGAAATCCATTGACTTCATTGACTGTTTCACTTCAGATTTTCGAAGATGTAGATGCTATCCTTCTAACACATCGTCATTTTGATCATTGGGATACGAAATCTATATCCATCTTGAATAAAGAAACTCTTGTATTTTGTAGCCCTAGGGACCATATCCAACTTCAGTAAGTAATTGGATTCTATTTTGTGTCTCAATTTTCTATACTTAAACGAGCACCTTAAAACTAATGCCTTTTCAGTCCGTAAATGCTTTGACGGTCTGTTTGTTTACAAACGATCTAAGAAAAAAACAGCCATACTAGATGTACCATAACACCTAATCCGGCTATCTTATTATTTCAATTTTATTAGAAATTTATATTCTACAATTATATTTCAACCTCTGTTTCAGACAAATTCAATGCTTTTCCGCCCACCTTTACCCCAATAATTTCTTTCCCTTGAGTGGCTAACGCTATAACTATTTCTGAAGGTTTTTTCATAGAGTAACCTTGCTCAACAGATATATTAATAACATGTTCAGGTTTGATTTTACCATATTTATATAGATAACATGAAAGAGCACCATTGGATGTACCAGTTGCAGATTCTTCTGGAATTCCATATAAAGGTGCCAAATTTCTACAGTGAGCATTTGAATCCTTTAGTGATTCAAGGGTAAAAATATGATAACCAATGGTATTATATTTACTGCTGATATTTGTTACTTTTTCAAAATCTGGCTTTATAGAATTTAATATATCTAAGTTTCTAATCGGTACAAGTATATCCCTAAGGCCAGTAGATACAATTTGCACTGGTAGATCCCCCAACATTTCATCTATAGTAATATTTAAGGAATCTGCAATTTCCTCCTTGTCTATTATTTCATAATAGCTTGGAGCATTTTGATCCATCATAATTGATAGGTCTTCCATTACTTCTACATTTAAAATTCCAGCCTTTGTTTCTTGAGAATATTTTCCTGGTTTAATATATCCTTGGCTTGAAAGTGTATAGAACGCCGCTATCGTTGCATGGCCACAAAGATCAACCTCTTCATTAGGTGTAAAGAATCTAACCTTGAAGTCAGCAAGGTCTGACTTCATGACAAAAGCAGTCTCACTAAAACCGATGATACCTGCTATTTTTTTCATGTCCGCATCTGATAGATAATCAGCGCTAAGTACCACTCCGGCAGGGTTCCCTCCCTCAATGGATTTTGCAAATGAATTTAATGTATAAACTTTTAACTTCATAATATGATCCCTCCAAATTGTATATCGATTTTATATTTGCACGATTGTCCCAACATTCATTTCTTCTGCTTTTGATACAATATATTTTGAAACTGCAAGATCCTGCAATGCTATGCCAGTACTATCAAAAATCGTAATTTCTTCATCTCTTGTACGTCCTTTCGCATTTCCAAGTATGAATTGTCCAATTTCAGTCAAATTGTTTTTGCCTAATATACCAGCCCTTATAGCACTTTGTGTTTCTCCGACTGTCGATGCTTGTGTAATATCATCTACATATACAGAAGCTACCTCAAAAATCTTTTCATCTATTTCCTGTTTTCCAGTCATGTCTGCCCCCACACAGCTGAAATGTATGCCTGGCTTAATCCACTCCTTAAAAATCAGTGGTTTTCGCGAAGGCGTTATCGTAATTACTGCATCGGTTTCTTCCAAAGCTTTCACTGGATTTTCTACAGCTACAAACTGAACTGACTCAATTCTTTGTTTCCAGCTCTTATTATAAGTATCGTTGATATCATTTATGATTTTATTTAGTTCCGTCTTTATTGAATACTGGAATTTTGATGCATTTTCATATTTTACGGGGTCATATATATATACCTTATTGATTGTCTGAACTTGAGATAGAGTGGCTGCTATTTGAAAAATCGCCTGAACGCCTGTACCTACAATCATTAGTGTTTTTGAATCTTGTTTTGACATGTGTTTCACGCCTATTGAACCTGCTGCTCCAGTACGCATTCCTGTCAAATAACTTGCGTTGATCATTGCCTTAGGAAACCCATTCTTCAAATCAAATAACATAGTCAGCCCAGTTATAGCTGGAAGCCCTTGATTTTTATTATCACCAAACCATGAAACGAGTTTTAATCCAAACACATCTTCTTCATTAAGCATCCCTGATTTAATATCCATTTCTGCCCTACCCTCAAAAATCACCTCAGATACCATGGAGAATAGTCTCACCTGATTGTTGGCTTTAAGCGCATAGGCTTTTTCTACACATGCTACTGTATTCTTGATATCAAGAATGTTCTTAACATCATTATCACTTAGAATTCTTATTGGTACCATAGTTATCATTCTCCTTTAAAATTTTAATATCTGTTAATGTAATTGTATTTGAACAACAACAAAAAGTCTCCAACCATTCTTGGTTGTTATTTAACCAACCAAATGATATTGTAAAAGTACTATGATTTTGGAGGAATTTAATGTTGGATATCAACTGGAGACCTGATAGAAATAATCCTACTCGATTGAATATACAGATTGTTAACTTCATAAAAGATAAAATAGCAACTGGAGAATGGCCAGTTGGTTTCAAATTGCCAAGTCAGCGGACACTTTCTGAAATTTTCTGTGTAAACAGAAGTACCGTAGTATCTGCCCTTGAAGAGCTGGCAGCTGAAGGCCTTATTAGCGGTAATGCTGGTGGAGGTACAAAAGTAATAAACAATACATGGACATTAATGTCCATTAATCATTCACATAATTGGCTTCCCTATATATCTTCGGGATTACATCAAACAAATCAAAATATAATGCAGCAGATCAATCAGGCTGAATTCCAACCTGATATCATCCGAATGGGGTCCTGCGAACCTTCCCCTGAATTAATACCTAACAAAATGATTCAGGGCGTACTAAAAAAACTGTCCAAGTCTATGGCATCGCTGGGTTATGAAGAACCAAAAGGAAATATCCATCTAAGAAGAGAGGTATGCACATACCTTAAAACAATAGGAATAGAAGCTGATCCATCCTCAGTTTTGATTACCTCTGGTGTTTTGCAGGCAATGCAGCTTATTTCCCTTGGCCTTTTGCACACGAACTCAGTAGTATATGTTGAAAAGCCATCCTACCTATACTCTCTTAGAACCTTTCAATCGTTCGGAATGCAGCTTTCGGGAATTAAGCTGGATGAAGAAGGTATAGAAATAAAAGAATTGGTGGATCGACATAGGCGGAGAAAAGGAGCAATGCTTTTTACAATACCTACTTTTCAAAATCCTACCGGGAGTGTCATGTCACTTGAAAGAAGAAAAACGCTTGTTGATGCGTGTGATAGGGAACGTTTGCCTATTATCGAGGATGATGTATATAGGGAGCTTTGGTTTGATGAACAACCTCCACAGCCAATAAAGGCATTTGATAACAATGGACTTGTATTATATATTGGTGGAATATCGAAGAATTTAAGTCCTGGTCTCAGGATTGGATGGATTGTTGGATCAGAAAAAGTCATTGAAAGATTGGCAGATATAAAAATGCAAACTGATTATGGAACCAGCTCACTCTCCCAGAATGTAACCACAGAACTATTCTCTAGTGGTCTTTATTATCAGCATAACGATATAATGAGGAAAAATGTTAAGATCCGAAGAGATGTTGCTCTTGAAGCATTAAAGAAATATTTTACCGGCATCGGTACATGGAATATCCCTAGGGGCGGATATTTTATCTGGCTTAAGTTAAATGAAGGTATATCCATGTACCAGCTTTTTACTAAAGCCTTAAGTCGGAAAATACTTGTTCACCCTGGAGATTTGTATGAGTTTCACTCTGATCAATATTTAAGAATTTCTTATTCTTATGCATCCTTAAATGAAATTGACTATGGAATTAAAACTCTTTCAGAATTGGTAGCAGAACAAATTTTTTAAGTTTCATATAGAGATTTAAATATGGCAGATAATTATAAAAATGAGTATTGAATAACCACTGTATGAGATTCGAAAGCATCATCAACTCCTCTAGTTCCTGAAGTTTTGAATCATTAATCTATCTAATTTTCTAAAAAACCAATTGTCTTATAACTCAAATAACCTATGCGCAGAACCCGAACTTTAACACAAATATCCATAGTTCTGCGTATTTGTTCGGCCCCCTAAAGCAAACTTCCCCCAAAATAATTAGTCTGAGGGAACACAAAACACACTTCAATTTTTACTCAAAAACCTCCTAAGCCTTTAATATGAGACTATTTCTTCTCTATCAATACTATGCACTCCACATGGGCTGTCAGAATAAACATATAAAAGACCTCTATCATTAATTGTACGTTTCACCGTAGTTATTCCTAAACAAATTTAATTTAAAATAATATATCATGTAAAAATCCTAAGAAGTCAATAATTATCCTATCTTTTTAGTCACACGACTATTAATAGTATGACAATTTTTTAATTCATGTGCCAAGTAATAAATACTGCAAACTATTAAACTTTCTTTACCAACAGTGAGCAACACATTGGTGTTGGTGGATTTGGTTCAGTACGCCACGTCACATCATTAATATGATGGTCGAATTAATGCCAACACCAGAAGATACCATTATCGATCCAATAATATGTTCAGCAGTTTTTTTCCTCTTTATCACCTCATTAATCCCATATAGCGACTATACTTATATGTCTGTTAGTTTCTCGATTATTATTTTTGTATTTTCAAATGTTACGTTTTCTGTTTCAGAAATATTCCTAATAGAATCATCAACTATATGTTGAATCAAAGTATCATCAATTTTTACATTCTTCGATAAACCTACTGAACACGCTAATTCAGTAGTGCCCCCATCTAACATCATTACAGCGCTCGATTTTTGCATCAATTGTAATGTTAGGATATATTTCTTGTAAGCTTCAAGTAATATCTATCATTAAAGAATCACCAATAGCTAGCATAACATCACTTGTTTCAATCTCTCATTGATTATCTACTTTAGGAGATTCTTTCTTAGCTATTTCTAAATCCTTAACTGGTTCTTTACTTGAAACGTATCGAGATTTAGTCACACGTACCGTTGCCCATCTCGATCGCTCTCACAGCGCACAATAAAAGTATTTAGCGTTTCCTTATTTTACATAATCTAGGGTGAACACCTCATTGATTTTCTACACTATAGACTACAGCTTTTCCTTATTCCTTCAATATTTGTATGTATTAAATAACTCATAAGCAATATATAATACTATCGGTTTCACTTTGTTATTTGTTCACTCTTATGAATAATTCTTATGAATATTGGACAAATCTACATTAAACGATAATTAGCATTATTTAATCGAATAATCCCCTTTTAAACGATAAATTATGGGAAACATCCGATAATTAGAAAGTTGTGACCAAGGTATTTATATTATGTAAACTAAAATTATTTGGCGAGGAGAAGGGCTTGGATTCGTCAACTACCCATAATATCTGTACTTTTATATGGACAAGAATCTACAGACAAATTAAAAATGATGTTGAAACTTATGATTATCTACTTTCTTATCAACAATGCACTTATGTTCCTTCAAATAACCCCGTTCTAATTTAGAACGGGGTTATGTTTGCTTGTGGTTTTGTTCAATTTCAATTAATTAAACCTTTTATTTAATAGCTTGAATAATAGCTGAGACATCATTTTTCGGTTAAATTGAGATATTTGTAAAGCCTGCATCTTTTAAAAGTACTATCTTTCCCATAAATCTTTAGGATTTTATTATATGCACCTATACTATTTCCTTTTAAAAACAGAAAATGGATTTATAAAACTGATTCTATTAATAAATTCTTTGAACTTTTAACTAGAAAATCACTTATTAAAACACTATAAAGCATAATATAACAAGAATATTTGATACGAATCATACATATATTGATTTTAGTATTTCATTAAAACAGAAGTCTATTATTATCCTAATGATGGAATTATAATATAAGCGAAAATTTTCTATAAAGATAGGATGATGACAATTATTGAAAAATCGCTTCTTGCTATGGTTATTTTACGCGTATTGTCTGGAAGTATTGAAGTAAGTGCTGGATTGTTGATGCTAAAGTTTAATAGTTTAGAAAAAGCATTCTATATTAATACAATGCTTGCTTTGGTTGGTCCAACAGTTTTAATCGTAACGACTGCAATTGCATTATTTGGACTAGCTGATAAAATTCCTGTGGCGAGAATCATTTGCCTATTTACGGGAATTACACTTATTCTTATTAGTTCACATATTAAGTAATAACAAAGCATTCCTAAAAAGTAATAAATCAAGTAATTCAAAAAATAATAAAATTCTCCAAAAAGTTTGTTTTGCAATGGATGTTAATTACATCCTAATAATGTTCATTAGTTTGCTGTAGCGTGTGACGACGCTACGTTTTTTACGTATAAGTAACCTCTACTTGCACAAAGTGTATTGCACGCACTTATTCAGTTGTGGCGTTGGTTGACCGTCACATCCTTCCTCATTCAGGGTCACCTTTACTCAGTGACCCTTTTATAATTTCTATCCTCAGATTGTTTAGTAACATTACACTGCATCAGGTAGTTTTCTACTTGAATAAATAATGAAACTTTAAAGCAACTTCTTTCGGCTTAACATCAATCGACAACATTTTTTCAACCTCTACCCATATTGGTAAATAAGTTCCTCTATCTTTGTTTTTGTCAGTGTACTCTTCACCTTGCCCAGTTCCAAAATCCCCTTCAATTATTTCCGATAAGAAAAAATATTGATTGCCATTAAATTTAACTTCTGCGATACAATCCTTGACCCTTACTTTTATACCTAACTCTTCTAGCGCTTCTCTTCTTGCTGCGTCTGCTGGCTTAGGTTAGATTTTTGTCTGACAATTGGAAGTGCAATTAATTGTTACGCTGAATATTTTATTCGTCTTAAGGAGAATCTAGATTAAACGATAATTAGTATTATTTAAATGAATAATCCCCTTTTGAACGATAAATTATGGGAAGCATCCGATAATTAGAAAGTTGTGACCAAGGTATTTATATTATGTAAACTAAAAATATATTTGGCGTGCAAGAGGGCTTGGATACGTCAATTCCCCATAATATCTGTACTTTTTCTATATGGACAAGAATGTCCAGACAACTAAAATTACTATTGAGGAGAAGATAAAAGAAATCAATAAATATCAAAAAGCATAAGCTTTTTACGCCTACGCTTTTTCAAAAATTAATGTTAAGACAACATCGTTATTCTTTTACAAGCTATTTTTGCTGCTGGAATTCCAACGCTGGCACCAAGTGCTGTATCTACTGATTCTCCCCAAGAACCACTGCTAGCCTTTATTTCGTTCCTTGCTGTCAAAACTCCCTCTGCTACAATTTCAACACAATCATAATAGTCTGGATTAGGATTACTTTCAAGATACTGTGCAGCTAATTCGTCTGCTTTCTTTTGTATTGAAAGTCGACCTGGTTCAGCCAATGAACTAAAAACACTCTCAGCTTGCCCACCAAAATGTACTATTTCGTCGTTAATGTCTTCACCAGTACGATGTATTTCTCCCATTTCAGATGACATATTTAGTCCTCCCAATCCTTAAAATTTGAACTTTTTAAGTTCACAAATATTTTATCCAACTGAGATTGGTCTTATCCATCAACAACTATTTCTTTTGGTTTATATAAAAAATTTAACATGTTTGTCTGGAGTTTCTTGTCTTTTGATCACAATGTCCAGACATATTCTAAAGAATTGCTTAGTTAATGACTTTTCGGGTGTCCGTAGATTCATGTTTCACGTACAATATCTTTTATTTATTGTGACAAGTTCCTCAATATTTTGTCGTGAACCGTTTATCGATTTTTTGAACGAAAATTATCTCCGTTTAAACGGGTTGTTAATTTTTTGTAAATTATCGGAGGTGTTATTTATGTTAATCAATGCTACTTATCGATGAGTTTCTTCTGATAATACACTTGTTGGCTACGAATATGCTCTGAACAGCTTTGTTGCCTTTCTAGAGTCAAATAATCGATTATTTGACCAAATGATATTACTAAGGCACTTGTTCGTTGTATATCCATGAACGTGTTAAAAATGATCATTTGGCACCATCTTCAATTGATTTGTAAAATTTCATCCTTACGTTCTTTCGTTAAAAATGGTGTGAATAAAAATATTGATTGGTATTGAAAAGCCGAAATTGGTAAAAAATTACCAACATACAGGAGTGAAAAAACTGCAATGGAAATCCGAAGCAATGGAAAACATGAATGTTGATGAAAAGTGGAAACTTCTCGAAATACTTTATGAAAAGTATTTCAATAAAGATCACATTGTTGTAGACGATGAGGCGGAAGAAGAATAATGTCTAAAGCCAAGGATGAAATTTGGATTTACAAAGATCAAAAGGAAAAAGAAGACCTGGTGTTATTGTTGGAACAAGTAATACTATGGCTGAAATTGATGACAGTTGCGAAAGTTACAACCAAAGAGCCTAGAAATGAATTGGTAGATTAGTCCAACTTGTGTTTCTGCCGATATTTGATGCAATGTCTGCTAAATAATTCAAAAAGTTTAGGATAGAACGATGTTACCGACAACATTCTATTTTTTATTACGAATTACTACTTTTTCTTCTTCTCCTTCCCATTGAATTTGAATAGGCACGCTATTAGGAAGGGCATCACACGGTCCACCGCATTTTAAAAAAATTTCAAATTCCTCTTGGTTTTTAAATTCGCCATCGCCAAATGTTGGGTTGTGTGAAGATTCATATATTTCATATTTAAAATTTAATGGTTTATTTCCTTCTCCAATATAAGAGATAATATAGCGTCTATTGCTATCCATTTCGCTTACCATTTTTACATACCAATTATCACTTTTTCCTTCAAAATATTGTTTTTTAAATTCTGACTGACTTGTTTTTTTTTCATTTGTACAAGCACCAAGTATCATCATTAATACAAGACATCCAACCAGCAATAAAATTTTCTTAATGTCTACTCCAAAAGAAAGTCTATTCATAATTGGTCATCACCCTTTCAGATGAGAGAAATAAGTACTATTAATGGCTCTATGCTGTATGAAAAGCAGCTTTGCAATAAGGTCAACTGAATGTTCTCTTTCGTTCTACTTACTGTAAAAATTTATATTTCAGATAGATATAAATTGTACTGAATAACTACATTTCTTTATTTATATGTCATGCATACCTCATTTAAAATCTCCCAAAACAGAAAGTTAACACAATGTTTGCAACTTATGTATGTATTACTTATGTAATAATTTTTGCGAATATTGTTTAAATATTCTATAAAAGATAATTAACACACTCTTTTGAATGATACCATCCAATAATTAGAAGGTTATGACCAAGATATTTATATTATGTAAACTAAAATTATTTTTTGTGAAAGAATGCTACGTCAACTACCCATAATATCTATACTTTTCGACTTGCGATCTATATGACCTTGATGGATCTACAACAGCTATTTAACTATTTAGAACGCAACTAATCACGTTTTTCTATGCGAAATGAGACAATGTTTAAATTGTTAGTAACAACAGGTCTGAGGCGATCTGAACTCGTTTCATCAACTTGGGAACAAGTTGATTTAGTTAATGAAACGATTTGAATTGATGGAAAAGGGAAAAAAGAATGTATATTGCCCCCTTCATCCCGCTTCTGGTATCCTATAAAGCTTCTTTAAGAGCATATCAAATTTATCCATTAAAACCTGTTTTCCTAAATAAAAATCGTCAAGCACTAGATCCGCGGGTTTACATGTCATCTTTAAAGGCAGGCCTCCCACCTACCCGCTTCAAGCTACATCACTTACGGCCTCCTTTTGGAACATTGATGTTACAACAAAATATTTGAATAAGGACTTGTATTCGATAACATTGCATGTTCCATTTTTGAAAAAGTAAAACGAATTTTGTTGATCCTTAAATTCAATAATATAGTATGTTTTAATAGGTTATTATATGCCACTGGTAGTTGTTCATAGATCATTTCTAAATCCATTAGTTCACTAAACTTCTCTTCCATTTCTAATGCAGATTCAAGAACTTTTCCAATAAAATCTGTGCCGTTCGAAGCTGTTTCAATTCTTTAGAAAGTCTAAAGACCTAAAGACTGTCTTTAGAATGCAACCGAATAGAATTATCTTCAACCCCTATATCGTGGAATATGCCTGTTATCGAATAACGTAGCTCATGCGGCGTGAAATACTTATTTGTTTTAATTTTCTTTTTAACGTCACTTTTAATAGGTACTGGCATTTCAACAATCCATTCTAGATGTTCACGAATCTTTTTCACTATGTAATTCATTTGCTTATTGGCAAAAGCCTTTCCTTTTAATCCATAACGCAATGGATCATCTGGTGACTTTCCTTGTGCATAATCACAAAGTACAGCCATTGCTTTTGGTGGATTTGGAAGCAATCCTTCTCTATTTTTTGAATTAATAATTGGTGTTTTAATATACTATTGTTTTTTATTATCTTCTTTATCAAGAGTTCTAGCGATTTAACCAATTAATTAAATTCGTAGAACGTAATCCAGTATAAATATCCAACAGCAATGGTGCGAGAATGTTTACTCCATCTGGTTGTAATTCATGTGCTGCTTTATACACTTGATACAGTACCATAATATCTAAGTATTTCGAAAGATGCGTATCACCTGTAAAATCCTCAATGGTTACGTTCAAAAACGGATTATTATTTACAATCCCTTCATTTTAAATGACTAAAAAGTGAAGTCATTGTACTTTTTTTGTTGGTTTAGTGTACTTGGCTGATCGGATATAATATTCGTGTTTTATTCAATTGAAGAAGTATCCAGCCGATGGGCGAATAGCATTTCTAGAGTGAAAACACGAATGTTTCAATAGGTTTTGTATAAAAAGTTCGTTAATTATCCTCTGTCGAGATTTTTGCAAACAATCACCATCCACTAACTATATATCACGCAAACCCCTTTTTTCCAAACACTGTTTCTTAAGGATACTTGCTTTTATATAGAGATTAAAGATGTTTTATGTTTCGCTAATTCTCATTGCAAATAGGAATAGCAAGGCTACAGCCAAAACAATTACATTTCTTAATAAGTTGTAAATTAAAAGAATAAGTCGTTTAGACATCAACCAGTTGTGGAAAATTATGAATCCGCGATTGAACTAACCTGCCTAAATATTAACTTAATCCAATTTACCTCAATTATATCTTAGTACCTTAATCAGTATTTTTATGATGGGATTGTGGTAGCTGATGTGCTTTTCTTTTTTGTCCTACAGAACAGCGCTCAGACTATTCGAGAATGGGATAGAAGGATACTTGTTGGTGTGGAATAGGCTCAGGTCAGTGTGAAGGCAATTGAGATAAATGTTTGTAATCTAATATATCAATTTTGAAACCGTGATTACATTTCTGCTTATTAATCTTGTCACTATCACAGGATGGGCATATTCTTACTTTAACTAAATCTTCTTTAGCATCATCAAGATTTTTCGATGGGATTTCAATTTTTACAGTAACATCATAGGAATGATTGTCATTGTAAGTTATATCAAAAATTCCTTTCCATTACCAATCAAAAAGTGTATTCTGCCCATATTCACTTATTACTCTTTTATCAATATATGGGAATACAATATCTAAAATAATGTCCTCTGTTGTGACATACATTTCTTCTGCTTTTGGAATTGTTTCTGATTTAACAACTTGCGTAGAAGTAATAACAATAAATAAAACTCCTAATATGACTAAGTATTGTTTAACCATCAACACTCACCTCTGATTTATGTTTATTGCTTATTCTTCGTATATTGTTACTTTTTATTCAAAAACCTACTTCATTTGTTTAATAGCAACAATCTATAAGAAAACAGTCAAACATAAACAGCCTTAAGACACTGACTCTCTTTTTTCTCAATTTTATATACGCACATAACACACATACTTTGACACATTACGAAGTAAAGCCGGTTATTTTCCATCAAGGACCCCTACAAAATAGCACTACTATAAAAGCGTATTCGAAAAAATCCCGAATACGCTTCATTTAATCTTCCATCGTTTCTAAATAGCCTTGTTGTAAACATGTATCCGTCAAAAGCTTCTTAAGCCCCGTAGCAAATGACAATTCAATCGTACTACTCGTAACGGCTAAAATTTCTCCTTCTCCAAAAATCACATGCTTTACTTTTGAGCCAACGATTAACGCTGACTCGGTTGTAATCGTCCGCTCATTACGGTATTGCTTCAGAGCTTTCTTCGGCATTTCCTGCGGTGTGACGATTTGTTTTAACGCCTTCATGAAAATCGATGGCACCACACTTGTTTTAAAACGCTTACTATACGAAATTAGTTCCAAATGGCGAATCGCACGCGTGATACCGACATAAAAGAGTCGTGTTTCTTCCTCGATTTCTTCTTCTGCCTCACTAGGTAAAATCCCCTCAATCAAGTCAATCAAATACACACGGTCAAATTCCAAGCCTTTTGAACTGTGCAATGTTGTCAGTGTAATTGCATTCAATTCATTTTTTATATGAGACGATCGTGCTAAATTTTCAAGCTGCTTCAAACGACCCGCAAATTCGGTCATCGTCGGCGTATGACGAGCAATTAAACCAAGTACATTCACAATATCTAATAAATTTTCATAATTAAAACCGAGTTTCTCACTTATTTTCTTTAAGGTACGTTCATAACCAAAGTCATAACAGATATGCTCTAGCATGGCTGTTGGCGTCGTTTTATCAAATTGAATGCTATCATACGTTTTGCGAATCTGTTTAATATATTCAGGCTGATAATCCTTTAACTCAACATGCTCTAGCAACTGTGTGAATACACAGTCATCCTCCTGCACTTTCTGTAGCGCCTTCAATTGCGTGGGTGTAATATAAGCATTCATTTTTCTGTAAACTTTTTCAAATACCGTGATATTTTTTGTATTGTACGCTAGACGCATGAAGTTCTTAATATCCTCCACGACCCAATGCGTGAAAAAGCGAATCGTGGAATCTTTCATATAGAAAGGCAAACCAGCTCTGTCAAACACGTCCATAAGCGGAATGGCTGACGTATTATTTCGATATAAAATAGCCGTTGAGCCGCGCTTAGACACATTTTTCAATTGGTCCACTAAATATTTGGCCTGTAAATTGTAATTCTCTAGGATTTTAAACGAGATTGGCTCTGCTGCAGGATTTTCCGTAAACATTTGCTTGTTATAACGCTTTTTATTTCGCTGAATGAATATATTGGCTGGTTCTACAATCGTTGCAGATGAACGATAGTTTTGCGTCATAAGTAAAACATACGCCTCAGGATATATCTTTCGGAAATTCAACAAATAATCTGGCTCTGCACCGCGCCAGCTATAAATGGCCTGATCCTCATCTGCAACGACGCATAAATTTTGATGGACTGCGACGAGCTTTGCGATGATCGCATGTTGAACTGGCGATGTATCCTGACTTTCATCCGTTAAATAATAATCGTAGCGGCGTTGGTATTGCGCCAACACTTCTCGATTTTTCGTGAAAATATCATTTGCCATTAATAGCATATCGTCAAAATCAATTAACAAACGGTCACTACCTGTGCGTTTATATTCCTCATAACGCTGTAAAATCTCGACTTTTCTTGGTACCTTTACTTCTGCAATTGCCCATTCCTGTTCGGGCAGCATTTTATTTTTGATAAACGTTATGTACGTCAGTAGCTCGTCTAACTGATCTTCGGTAATTTTTGAGCCATTTAATTGTTCAAAAATCTCGCGAAGCACTCGTTTTTTTGAAACAACACCAGGCTTGTCCGATTCTTCAATGATGCCGTACGAAATGCCCTGACGTTCAAGTGTCTGCCGCACAACTTGAAATGCTAAACTATGAATCGTCGAAAAATCAACCGGTGGCAAATGCGGGAAAAACTTTGCAAAACGTGACTTCATATCACTGGCCGATGCCTTACTAAACGTAACAGCCTTTATGCGAGAAGGATTCACACCAAGCGCTTCAATCATATAGCCAATACGCATAATAATCGTCGTCGTTTTTCCTGAACCGGGTGATGCCAATAGTAACAGCGGGCCATTCGTTTGCAACACCGTCTGCGTCTGCACATCATTTAGACGAACACCAAGTGAACGCTCCTTTTCCTCAAAAAACGCTTTTTGCGCTCCGTTCATATCAATCGCTCCGTTCCAAAAAATCTATTCTTTATTATACCAAATGATGAGGATTCATCCGAGGAAAGCCGCACAATATTAAAGCAAAGAAAGAATAAATATAAGCGTCAAATAGCGCCCACCTGTGTTCAGGGGGCGCTATTGTTATCATAATTTAAATCATTATTTTTTCGACACCTTAAAGTTAGTCAGAATCTTCTCTGATCTGGGCATGAGCGCGTCTAACGCTGCGGTGTCCTGCACATCGATTGATGGTAATTGCTCTAGCGTATTGAATAGCTATTCTACAACTCAATATTGATCAAATTCTTCTTCATCTAAGTTAGCAAACTCAAGCAAAACTTTTGCTGGTTGTTTTTTTTGGGGGATCGCATAAAAAATTGACGTTGGATATAACTTTACACCTTCCATTTTTGCTCTTTCTATTAGTCACCTTCGGACATACTATTATTTGGTTCCAGCAGAATATGTAATCTACTACTAGCACCATAAATATTCACGTTATCTCCCATTATTTGATTCATTGCCTTTAATATTAGTTATATTTAATGGTCCATTATTCTTCTTGGTATGAAAAAGAAAATGTACCGACCTGGAATTATCAATCAGTTCATGTTTATGGAAAAGCAAGTCTCATGGAAGGAAATGAGTTAGAACAGGATTTGACTAATTTACTTGAAAAATATGAGAAATTTCGTGAAAATCCCGTATTGTGGGATAATCTTTCTCCTGAAATGTTACTACAAGAGATAAAAGGAATAAAAGGATTTAGAATTAGAATAAAAGAAGTTCAAGCTGCCTATAAATTAAGTCAAGATCGTAATGCTACTTATTACGCAAATATTATAAGCAAGCTTTATAAAGAAGAGGATCCTAATGCTTCTGCAGTGGCAGAAGCCATGAAAAAAATAGAAAATGACTAAAATAGAATGCAGAAATGTTATTATATCAACGTTTCTGCCATAAATATTTTATATAAGTGTTTTTGTCATGATGATATCAATTTGTTCTTCATCACCCATATAAAATGAGTGAGCCCCAGTTTGGATAAAACCTATTTTCTTGTAAAAACCTATGGCATTATCATTCTTTTCCCAAACACCTAACCAGATGCTTTTTTTGTTTTGTGCTACCGCTATTTCCATCGCTTTGTTGATTAAATGTTTTCCAAGTCCTTTTCCTTGATATTTATTTCTAATGTAAATTCTTTCAATTTCTAGTGATTCATCCACCATTTGCTCTGATTGAGCCTCATTGACATTTACCTTTAAATAGCCAGCAGTTTCTTCGTCGTAATAGATGAAATAGAACTCCGAATTTGGATTGGACAATTCTTTCTCCAGCCGTATAGTATTAAATGCTTTCTCCAAATAAGTTTTCATATTTTCAGGTGAATTCTGATCTTTAAATGTGTCATTGAATGTTTCGATACTGACTTCTTGTAGTTTTATTAAATCTCCTATACTACACTTAGCTAATTTTACAGTCATTGATTACACTCCTTTATAGTTAACTCTCTATAAATTTAAGTTATTTTTATTGTATTTGCAATAAAAAATATGCATGTAATCACTTCCTATTTTTTTACGGCTCGAACCCAGCCTGGCTCACATAAACGTGATTTTCCGGAAAAATTTCAATAAATCGATTATATACTTTTTTAATTACATCTGGTCCATACCATTCTTCTAAACCAAGTTGGGCATATTTTTCCTCAATATCAAGTTTTCTTGTGCGTTTTCCACCACTGCCATCGCCCATGAAGTAGTCATCAATACATATCCGATCGACGAATGGCTTCAACTTCTCAGGAAAATATTCCCCACTTGGTAAGATGGGGGCTATAGCAACTTGGGTCGGTATTCCCGCAGCTGCTAATTTTTCCAATGTCTTAAAGCGCGCCTGGATTGGGGGTGCCTTTGGAGTAAAATGTTTACGTATCGTTTCCGAATCTGTCTCAATAGTCATACTTACTCGAACTTTATCTTTAAAATGTTGCAGCAAATCGATATCTCGACTTACAAGTGGGCTTCTAGTCTGTACAAATAGGAAGTCAGGGGGATCTTCTACCATAACTTCTAGTAAAGATCGCGTCACTTTTTCCTTATGCTCTATTGGTTGATACGGGTCTGTACTTGATGACATAAAAATGGTTACATTCCCTTTGGCTTTGGCGCGATGAAGCTCCTTTTTTAATAAATTCGCAGCTCCGTTTTTAACATCGACCCAATTTCCCCATTCCCCTTCTCGAAAAAGAGATACAGGCATTTCGCGTACATAACAATAGGAACACCCGAATGAACAGCCTGTATAAGGATTTAGTGAATGAGTATATCCAGAAAGAAAGCCAGTCCCTTTATTCAGAATGGTTTTCGGACTTTTATAGAATAATTCACTTTTCATGACGTAACCTCCATTTATTGTACGGCAATAATTACTCATTGCTAGATGAAGCTCGCTTTTCTAGATCTAGGAGCAGTGTCTTCATTTCTAATCCGCCCCGATAGCCAGTTAATGAGCCATTCTTTCCTATTACACGATGGCACGGTACAGTAATTAATACCGGATTAGCCCCAATAGCCGCGCCTATAGCACGAACAGCTGCTGGTTTATTTATAGCATTTGCTATGTCGGAATAGGATTTCGTCTGTCCATAAGGAATTTCACAAAGTGCATGCCAGACTGCTAGCTGAAATTGCGTACCTACGTACTCAAATGGAACAGTAAAGGTTTTTCGCTTTCCTTCTAGATACTGAGTGATTTCAACGACATAGGGTTCCAGCTTTTCATCATCTTCAACAAGAGGACTTCCTGGAAAGCGTTTCTTAGCCCAATCGAACAATTCCTCGAATGGTTTGTTCTGTGACCCTACAAACACAAGCCCCTTTGAAGTTGAAGCAATATAAAAATTCCAATCTTTAAACTTTAGTAAAGACCAATAAAGGGTTGGTTTATTCTTTGTTTCCATTGTACTTTTCCTCCATTTTACTCATTTGACGAAATTGTGCTGGTGTCTGTCCAGTTTTCTTTTTAAATAAAGTAATAAAATAAGGCGCGTTAGCAATACCCACACATATGGCGATATCTCCAATCGCTTTATTTGTCTGAATCAAATACTTTTTAGCCGCGTGTACTCTAACTTGTTGTATATACTCAACCGGCGTAATGCCTTTAATCTTTTTAAATGTTCGATGCATATGATACGGACTCCCATGACAAATAGTTGCTAACGATTCTAGCGTTAATTTTTCTGTGAAATTTTTATCAATGTATTCAGTAATTAAATCAACCCACTCGCTATCAGGCAGGTTTTCATTAGTGGGCTTGCACCGTTTACAAGGGCGAAAATTTGCGCGGATAGCTTGTTCTGCGTTTGGAAAAATGCATACATTTTCTTTGTTCGGAACGCGAGATTTACAGGATGGTTTACAGAATATCCCTGTTGACTTTACAGCGTAGAAAAATTGATTATTGTACGCTGCATCATTATTTATAATTGCTTGCCACTTTTCATTTGTTATCATTTCTACATCATTCGAAATTCTATGATCATGGCTCTCTTTATGTCCGTTATTGATACTATCCAGCATTTAGCTCACCTCTCCTTACAATATACTCCCTATAAATTCAGAATGTACAATTCTGGGAATGGAATAGCAAGATATTGAAGTTTAATTTTTATTTAGAATCGTGAAAAATGATTCCAAGACCGTATCGTTCTCCAGAAGTAACCGTGCTTACTCCGTGACGAACCGTATTTTTGTAAAATCCTCTTTTACCTAGAACTGGTCTATGGTTAGTCGGAAAAATCAGCGCACTGCCTTGTTCTAAAGTAATTACATGTCCCCTACTCTGAGCACGAGGAATTTGTTCCACTAATAGAGATTCTCCACCGCAAAAGTCTTTATCTCGTTGATTTAACACAAATACTACTTGAAACGGGAAAAATATATCGCCATATAAATCTTGATGCAAACAATTAAACCCGCCTGTTTCATACTTTAATATTAAAGGTGTCGGTCTAGTTTGTTCATATTCTTCACAGGTGTTCAAAAAATCTTGAAGATGATCTGGAAACTGTTCTGTTTTCTTTAAATAACCCAACCATCGATTGGCTGTTTTGGCCAATTCAAGATAAAAAGACTCTCTTAAACTTTGGATGATTTCAGGTAATGGATAGGAAAAATATTTGTACTCCCCATTCCCAAAGCGGTATCTCGTCATATTGATTGTCGTTCTGTATGACTCTTCCTCACAATACAACTCTATGAAGAATTCACATTCCTCTTTTGTTAAAATCGCTGGAAGCTTTGCAAATCCTTGCTCATCTAATTCATTTTGAATTGAATCCCAATTTAAATTTTCGATACGTGTTTTTATAGCTTGGACCAATTTTATCACTCCTATTTAACATTCTTGATAACTAACACTATAACCTCATAAATAGAAAAAAATAAGGTGTTTAGAATGTAATAGCAAGATAACAAAATTAGTAAAGATTATTATGTGATAAAGTAAAATTGCAATAGAAAATCGTAATAAGATGAGGAGAATGAAAAAGTGACATGGTATGAAGTCAATGATGATATTGTAATCACACTACCTGAAAATTTCGACATGAATGCAAACCTAGCCTATCTAACAAGGGAAAAAAATGAATGCATGTATGAAATAGAGAACGATATCATTACAAAAGTTATAGCCATTGGGGAAATTCGGTCTTTAGTACAGGTAAGCGTAATCAATAATAAACAAATGGTTGTTCAATTCCTAAATGATTCTAGACCTATTGAAAAGTGGAAACGGGAAGAGATTGTAAAATATATTCATGAATGGTTTGATCTTGATAACGATTTAACGCCATTTTATGAAATGGCAAAAGCAGACCCATTACTTAAAATGCCTGCCCAAAAATTCTATGGATTGCGAGTTGTCGGCATTCCCGATTTATTTGAAGCTTTATGTTGGGGAGTTTTAGGGCAACAAATTAACTTAGCCTTCGCGTACGCCTTAAAGAAGCAATTTGTAGAAGGATTTGGCGATTCTATCGAATGGAATGGGAAAAAGTATTGGGTGTTCCCACCGTACGAACGAATTGCACAGTTAACACCTACCGACCTAGCAGATATTAAAATGACGGTAAAAAAAAGTGAATATATCATTGGAATTGCCAAATTAATGGCAAGTGGAGAAATATCGAGGGAAAAATTAATGACAATGAACTTTAAAGATGCTGAAAAGAACTTAATTAGAATACGAGGAATCGGTCCTTGGACAGCCAATTATGTTCTAATGCGCTGTCTCAGGTTCCAGACAGCTTTTCCAATCGATGATGTGGGTCTTATTAATTCGATAAAATTATTACGTAATATGGACCGAAAGCCTACGAAAGATGAAATCTTAGAAATATCGTTACCATGGAAAAACTGGGAATCATACGCTACCTTTTATTTATGGCGTGTCCTTTACTGATTAATTACAACTTAAACCAGAATGTACTCAATAAAAAGAGAATGAAATTAAAACCAATCTTGTTGACTGACCTAGTTAGGCATTAATCTTTTTACTCATAGCTTTTCAATCCCAAGTGTATTTCTCTAGTTGTGTTTCTAAATCATACAAAAATATACCCTGCAGGTAGACTTTTTTAGGTGTCTACTCTACAGGGTACACTTTTAAATAACTGAGGCATGATCTTTTTTAATAATCTCAGAGCACGTCTCTTTATCCTCGTAGCAACTTGTAATACCCAATGATAGAGATAATTACAGTAAGCAGCAGCAGAGTAATAAAGACCGGTAAAGATGCGCCGCCAGGGACGAGTGTACTAACCAGCATGATGAAGCCGCTTGCTACATATACCCGACCCATGAAAAGGTGAGACTTGCGAATTTCGATCCCGTTATCGGTATCGTATACGGAAGCAGCCAGGCTAGATCCTAAATTTCCTCTCACTCTCGGAATAAAATTACCGATCACAATGAACACAGCGCCTGTAACTAGAGGAGCAATGATATCCACGTTAAACGGAATACCCATGCCATAGGCCAATACCAGACCGTGAACTGGCAGAAGGATAAGAATGATGCCGTTCAGAATCGCATTAACTGGTTCAACGGAGCGCGGGCTTTTTTTATTCAATCCAAGCTTCTGTATCAATGCCATACAGACAAGCACAAGAATCATCATTACGGGAATCATGCTCACCAAAAACTCTCTGGGAGTAGCGGTAGAATCACTTTGATACTTTGAAGTGGAAATAATGCTTTCAGGAAGCTGTGGGTAGCTCCATACACTTGCTATCACAGCTATAATGAAAAGCAACAACGAAAACAAATACTTTTTCATAAATTTTCCTCTCCCTTTCCCTTGCCATTATTGAATTGCATAAACCACTTCATTACTTCCTGTAATACAGTAGTATTGATGGAGTAAATAACATGCTGTCCTTGCCTTTCGTCCCATACCAATCCACCTTGCTTGAGCAAGCTAAGATGATGAGAAATTGCAGGCTTTGTCATCTGAAAATGATCGGCAATTTCCCCAGCCGTTAAATCCTTATCCATGAGTAGATCAAGAATTTTGCGTCGGGTCGGGTCGGAGAGCGCTTTGAATGTAAGATTTAACGTCATATTATCACCTACCTTTCTTGTCTGATTTAAACATTTAAATAATTATTTAATAATTAAATTAAACCACGCCGGTATCTTTTTTGTCAATATGCAAACAACCAGATATAACCAATAAATTGTTCAACCGTTCGAATATGAATTTGTTCAGGATATATTTCAAACCGCCCGCAAACAGATAATTTATAGCCCTCCTGCAGCTGATACTGCTTGCAGTGATAGTCGGCATTGAGGTTTGCTAGCCCCTTTACTCCCTTCACCCTTGTAAATCTCTATTTCCTATCTTATTTTCTTGAGTAAAAGCGTTGGCATATTGAATGCACTCGAAAAATTCTTCCCCATAATAAAACCATTAGAATGAATAGTGGGAGTAATATGGCAACGACTATCAATGCTGGATTCCCATTACCTGAAGTAGTACCTGGGCTCGCAGTCATTCGGTTAATCAAATAAAACAGTAACAGTACTACTAAACTTGTTATAAAAAGTGTAAGCTTTGCACCTTTCAAATTAACATCCCCTTTCAAAGAGTATATAATTAAACAAAAGAGGCTGGGACATAACTAAATGGTTCCTTCATAAAGCCGAATAATCTCTAAATTTACAAAACACGATAAATAGAAAAACCGAACTATTTCGAAACACCATGAGCGTTTCATTGGATAGTTCGGTATTTTTGTTGGCTGAAACACTTTTGTCTCAGCCTCTTTATTTTGCTAATATTGCATACATGTAAAATAAAAATCTTGTACTAGGTTACTCCAGTCAAAGGCTCTAACCACCATCAGAATCTTCAAATTCAGCCATTAAATTATCGTAATTTGAACCAATTAAGTACATCTAACACCAACAACGAAAGGATATTTAAATCCTTCACTACAAGAATGTGCAGACTTGTTCATGGACGAGTCTTACTTGTTTAACTGGCTGTCACATTTTTATCTTCATGATAATACATTGAATACAAATCATTTAATGTAACTTTCCCGAATGCAAAATCCACCACATTTCTCTCAACTAAAAAAGATGTAAGCGAACTTAATAAACTTGCTTCAGAACTTGGTAAATGAATTAGTGACATTCCATTTGTAAGTGTTTGAAGTTTTATGTTTGGAAATAGCTCGTGAAGTTGTTTTTTGGTATCATTCTCCATGTTTTTTACTCGAATAGTTTTAATATGCGCTTGACTAAAACCTTCTATTACTTGATTGGTATCAACTAGCTTTCCTTCGTTAAATAAGAAAATTCGGTCTGCGTACTTCTCTAAATTATCAAGTAAATGGGAGGCAATAATAATAATCTTACCTTCTGCCTTTTTCTTTAATAATATTTTCGAAATAATTTCTACATTATTTGGATCAAGTCCGTTCATTACTTCGTCCATCATCATAATTTCCGTATTTGTGACAATTTGCATTGCAAAACATAAACGCTGGCGCATACCAAGGGAATAAGTGCCTGTTTTTTTATTCACATAATGCCCCATATTTAATGCTTCGATTGTTTCGTCAATCAGTTTTAAATCCGATTGCCACATTGTTGCAAACATTTTTAAATGCTCGCGCCCACTTAAGTGATTATACAAGTCACTTTGGTCTGGCATCATCGTCACGAATTTATGAATTTTCACTTCGTTTGATTTATTCGAGTAACTTAGCCCATCTTTAAATACTACTTTTCCTTTCAGAGGTTTCACATAATTCATTAACACATTCATAAATGTGGATTTTCCCGTTCCATTTGGTGCAACAAGCCCAATCATTTCTCCTTGCTCAAATGTCATTGAAATATCATTTAACACATTAATTTTCCCAAATTGCACGGTAATATTTTGAATTTCAATCATCTTTATCCCTCCTATTTTATTAGCTTATATCGCCTATTCAATGCAATAAGTATCATTAAAAAAATAACAACCCCTGCTAGTCCAAGCAACAACTGTAATCCTAAAGTAAAATCTAACTGATTGTTCATATAATAAAAATTTCGCCTTTTTGAAATAATTTGTCCGACTTGAATGTAAGATGTCGGATAGTTTTGAACGTCCCAAAAATAACCGACGTAACGGCTGGAATAAAAATTCTCGCCGAAAATAAGGAGCAAGCCAACAGCGAAATTTACCATCTCACTGCGGAATATAATACTGCATAATAGCACAACGTTGATTATGACGATAAACCAGGTAACAAGCAAAATGAAGGAGTGTTCTAAAAACGTACCTAATGTCATCATTTCAAATTTACCGTCCACACGCCAATCGAGATGAGCTGCATACACAGGAGATGGTAAATTGAAATTCCCAAAACCGGATTGTAAGCCTATGATAAAGAAGCCAACTATAAGCGGTACAAATAATACTACGCTACCTAGTAGAGCAACGAACATTTTCACAAGTAGCTTTTTCCAATCACTAATTGGAAATCCCTTTAAAATAGATGGATGACGTCGATCTTTTTTAACAATATCAATTGATAAAAGAAGTACACAGACAATTAATATAATTGGAAGTACTCCCTTTAATAAGCGTTCGAACGTTTGAAGCGCTGTGCGTTGCTCGAAAATTTCCAATGATAACTCATAATCTGCTTTCGAATAAGAATTATACCGGTCAGCCTGCTCTAAATAGGCGTAAAAGGCATCATCTGCTGCATACTTGTTATTTTTTATAAAATACTTTGAGTTATATGAAAATGCCTCATTTCTATATGTAAACGAATTCGTAAAGTAGTACCAATCGCGAGTTAAATCTGCATATTTTTTTAAATTCCCCTCATCCAATGCATCTAATCTTTTTTTATCGATAGGGTTAATTTCCTTAAATATTTCAATAGCATAAATAACGGAAGGATGAACAGCATTTAAATCTTGTCCCTCCATATGATGTAAAAATTCCTGACGTGTTAAATAGCGCGCCTCAATTTCATCATAGTCAACACTTTCGATTGGATTGTAAGTTGGCGCTATTTTAAATACATAAAAAAAGGTTGCAAAAGCAAGCAAAAAATAGATTGCTAAGTTTTTCTTATTCGTAAAAAACTGCTTGAATTCAAATTTAAAATAACTCCACATGCTTATAAGACCTCCCCTATGTCCTATTGATTTTTCCTGTTGAGAAAAATGTTTTAATAACGAATAACATTAAAATGATACTTATACAGATGATGATTAAGCCTAAATTCATAGTAATATCAACAGGCTTCGCTAAATCTACTGGTACGCCTCGTAAAATATCATTGAAGTTCATAAAATTAAAAGGATTATAGGGCATTAAACTAATAAGAGATGGAAAAATCATCGGTAAAAAGAATACAATAAAGTGTACAAATAATGTTAAATACATATTTTTCAGTAACACATTTAAAATAATCGACAACAGCATGACAAAAATTGAAATTACTATCATATAACCAACGCTCATTGCAATATATTGAATCGTAGATATTAATGTGGCATTTCCTACATATATCCCTACAGGCTCTAATGGGTTACCAAGTCCATTTATGATCCACAATGGAATTGCACAAATAAAAATGAGCAAAATGCTTGTAACTATGGATAAAAAAGCAATAATACATTTAGATAAAATATAGTGATCAAATCGAACAGGAAAGCCCTGAATTATACTAGAATGCTCAAAGTCATCTAGTAAAATAGAACTTGTATGGAAGCTAATAAATATGTACCAACCTGCCCCGACGTGAAGAAAGAAAAATAATAAAAACGGCATGTACTGAAATAAATCGGATATTATATACTTTCCTTCATCAATCATCCTCTTAAAATAAAGGTAGTCCATAGAATTTTGCAATTTAGAAGGCAATAATTCTGCAATATTTTCGTATCCTTCTAATTCGAATGCCTCTTGTCTTAATTTTGCGAGTTGAAGTGAAGTCTCATAATACATAGATTGTTTGTCCATCGTTAATGCTGCTATTTGTAAAGCAATATTGCTTTTTTGCTTAGTTAAATTTTTATATAAGTCGCTTCCGTCACCTGATTCTGAAGCATCTTTAACTTGAAACTTTGATAGTATAGCTTGTGCTGAATAATAATCACCCTTTTTCTCGACAAGCTGATTACCAAGGATTTGTGCATTTATATAAAACATAAAGCCAAAAACGATAATGATAACAGCGACTAGTGCGACTAAATTTTTCCGATTCGCTCGCTCAATAACTAGACCTACTTTTAATGCTCTTAACACCGGCATCCTCCTCACTTTTTAATGAAAGCATTTACATTACATGATAAGGTATTGTGGATATTTTTTCAATTTTTAGATTTTAAAGGTTTAATATAAAGTTTGTATATGTAGAATATTCAATTGTTTGATTAAAGCAGGTGTTTTTTACAAAGTGAAGAAGTACTTATATGGGGATATGATCAATTCAACGATTAACGATTATGGAAGAAGAGATAGAATAAAAAGGGGTGATGATAAGGTGAAAATAAAAACAATTTTTTTTTATTTATTTGTTCTATATGGTTAGTGGCTTGTAACAGTAATAAAGTAACAACAAAAACTATAGAAATTCAAGAATTAATTAATTTCGAAGAAGTAAAACCCGACACATTACAATTAATATCTGATGCGAAGGATATTAAAGTTATAGAGAAAACATTTAAAAAAGCTAGAGAATTCGGTGAAGTAGATAACAAAATAGTTCCGCAATATAAGATCAAACTAAACGATGATGAATTCTATTTATGGATTGACAATACAATTACAGGGACAATAGCAAACGTAAATAGTAGAAATATGTTTTACAATATCCTAGCTACCGACGAATTTAAAATGGTCATTAATTATCAAGAACAAAAATAAATTACTTCTAAAAAAATGATCAAGGCAATCTTTCTGTTAGAATGAAAAAAGAGCATAGCCTTTACTTTATGTAGTAAAAAACATGCTCTTTAAGTAATTATTCAATTTATATAATAGAAGTTTTATTTACGTCTTTTATTAAATTTAGTTTTATTGGATTCAGTCAGTGTGCTCCTCAGTTATTACATCGATAGCATTCAGATTTACCCGTGCGCTTATTACCAACACTTTAAGCTGCACTCTTTTGTAAGTTACTTTTAATCAGGTTCTATTCCATATAGTAAGGATTAATATGAATAAGGACTTCCCCTACATCTGGATATTTATTTAATATTTCATTTTTTATATCACGAGCTATATCATGGCCTTGTTTAATTGTTAAATCATGATTAAGTGAAAGACGGACGTCTAGAATCTTATAGTGACCGTGTTCTCTTGCACGGATTTTATCTATTCGTTTTACTTGATTAAATTCATGAATAGTGGCTTGATATCCGTCTAAAAGATACTGATCTACGCTTTTTTCCATTAAAACATCAACAGAAGGTTTAATTAATTCCATTGCGATTTTAAAAATAAAGTAAGCTACTAAAGCACTTGCAATAGCGTCCGCGTATAATAAAAATGGCCATCCAATTGCATTTCCTATAATCGCTAAGAGGACTCCTATAAATGCTGCAAGGGAAGCAACAATATCACCTTTATGATCATAAGCAATCGCTATAATAGCTTTACTATTCCACTTTTTCCCCTGTTTTATGGAGTATCTATATAATATTTCTTTCGCTATGTAAGAAATTATGGCTACTATTAATGCACTGTACTGTGGTACACCGGGTTTATCAAAAAATGCTAAAATTGCTTCTACTAATATATATAGTGAAACTAATATTAATATAATTCCAACGATTGCTTCACTAATCACCTCTGCCTTACCATGTCCAAAGGGATGATCCTTATCAGGTGGTTTATTAGAGATACCTACAACTGTTAGCACAGCAATCGAAGCTACTACATCTGCCCCAGAGTGAATTCCATCTGCAAATACAGCCTCACTACCCCCAAAAAGACCAAAGAAGATTTTACCTATCATTAGAATTAGGTTTGATACAAGTGCAATCCATGCAACTTTTTTACTAATTTGTTCTCTCTCACTAACCATTTATTTCTCCTCCGATTAAGGTTCTTATAAATAAAAATAAGCGAAGATTTCTCCTCAAATACCCTTAATCTTCTTCCTTCAGTTAATACTCAACTATGATATCAGACGAATATCGAGTGGGTCTACAGCAACCTTTTTTACCATTACTAAATAAATTTAGAGCATAAAAATAAGTTGCCTCAGACCAAATTAGTAACTCGTATTTACTGTGATTTTCTCATTCAGAAAATCCTTCAAATGGATTCTTCATTACTTAGTAATTGCAAACATTTATGAGAGGTTTTTGATTGGAATATATTGTATTTAGTGGAATTGGGAGTGTGTATAGTAATATCAACTATTAACAAGAAAAATGATATTCCAACCTTTGTATTTATCGAACAGCTACGCTGGACCTTATGTAATGTTAAGTGTTTTCATAAATAAATCCTTCTTCTCTATAAATTTTTCAATATAAGCATTCTCTTATATACAGTGTATTTTTTACGTCTAGCACGAAGCTAGACGTAATTATTTATTTTCAAATAGGTTGTGAGGCAATTAACATACCTATGTTAAACCTAGCACGGTTCAGTCATCGCTATTTATCACCTATTTAACGGCTTGAATAATAGCTGAGACAATATAATTTTCTAAATCATAATTAGGTTCCCATTCACGGATAAATTCTTTTGAATCATCTTTTGGTTCAATTGAGATATTTGTAAAGCCTGCATCCTTTAAAAGTACTTCATATTCTTCAATTGAAATAGCACCAGAGATACATCCGGAATATAAATTCATATCTGTTAAATAACTCTCTGGTAAGGCTGCCGTTAGAACAACATCTGAAATCGCTAAACGACCACCTGTTTTTAAAATGCGGTAAGCTTCTCTAAATACCTGTGGTTTGTTTGGAGATAGATTGATCACACAATTTGAAATGATTATATTAGCTGTATGATCCGAAACAGGCATATGCTCAATTTCACCTAAACGAAATTCTACATTTTCAAAGCCTGGTTTTTCTGCGTTACGACGTGCCTTTGAGATCATTTCAGGTGTCATATCAATGCCAATTACCTGACCTTCTTTCCCTACCTTTGGTGCAGCTAAGAAGCAATCGAAACCACCTCCAGAACCTAAATCAACAACAATTTCTCCAGGTTTTAAATCCGCGATCGCTTGTGGATTGCCACAGCTAAGTCCCATATTGGCTCCATCAGGAATAGAAGCTAGTTCTTCCTTTGTATAGCCCATTTTTTGAGAAATTTCTTCAATGGAAATATTTTGATTGTCATTCGGATTACAACAGCTAGAGGCTGGTGTACAGCATCCTTGTGTACTGTTTAATTTTAAGGCTACTTTCGTATAATTTTCACGTACATTCGTACGAATATCGTCTTCTCTCTTCATTATAAAATCACCTCTTAGCAAGATTTTGGCGAATATCCTAATAACACTAAACCTAGTTCGCCATTCTCTTCTTCTGCATGAATTGTGACTTCTGTTAATTGTAGTGCAATATCAGGATGGATGGCAACTTCGATACCTTCAATTGTTTCTACAGCATCTTCATCTGTAGGTGCTTCTAAGCCCACACCTAAATTAACGCCACAGCATCCTGGAATGCCAAAGAAGCGCAGTGTTTTCACCTCAGAATCAGCTAATACTTGCTCTAAATAATTTTTACCTTCTGGACTTATTTTCATTTGAATGTCTCTCCTTTAAGTTCATGTAAACCTTTTGTTCCAATTGGTGGCGTTTTTACCCATGGGATCGCCACGAATTGATTGTTGCTGATAGATTTAATTTCTTCTAACCATTTTGTTTCAGCTTGTTGCTTTTGTATTAATGTTGGACTAGTTGTTTTAATAGATGAAAATGTCTGATTGACAACCCACCAATCAACAGACAATCCAGCACGCTGTAAATCTTCCTGTAATCGTGTTGCTTCAAAAACAGGTGTTGCTTCAGGAAGTGTTACGATTGCTACACTTGTATAACTCGCATCACGTAACCGTGGTAACAGGCTTGAAACAGCTGAAGGGATGTCACCTTGCGAACGGCTTATCTCACGATGATAAGCTTCTGTCGCATCTAGTAACAACAACGTATGGCCAGTTGGTGCTGTATCAATAATAATGACTTCATCTTGATGATTTTCTACAACATTGGCAAATGCTCGGAATACGGCAATTTCCTCAGTACAAGGAGAAGCCAAGTCTTCTTTCACAAATGCTAAACCTTCTTCATTCATCGTTTCACTTGCTTTTGCAAGCACTTCTGCTTCATAATTTGCAACTTCTACTTTCGGATCAATACGGCTTACCGTTACATTTTTAACTTGGTCATCACCGAACGTCCAATTTAAATGCGCTGCTGGATCAGTCGTAGTTAAATGCACGTGCATACACTCTTCTGCTAAGCGTAGGGCAATATACGAAGCAACTGTTGTTTTACCAACACCACCTTTACCCATTGTGAAAATAAGCTTCGGTTTTCGTACTAAATAATGAGTAATCATTTCCTCAACTTCTGGAATTGTAATACCTTTTTCTGATTCATTTTCATTTGTGATAACCTGATCTGTCATCCATGCTTGCATACGCTCAATATTTGATAATGAGTAAGGTACAAACGGTAAGTAGTATTGTTCAAATTGTTTTAACTCTTTAGGAATCATCTCTAATGCTTCAGTTTGGCGTGCAATGAATGCTTTCTCCATTTCATCATTCGAAATAAGATTTTTCATGTACCCATTAATTAATAAAACCTGATTTTGAATACCGATTTCAAACAGTTCATGAGACGCACGTGTTGCTTCTTTTAAAGGGTTCTTGTCTGGACGTGTCACAAGCATTAGTGTCGTTTGATTGGAATTTTTCAAACGTTCAACTGCCTCTTTATAGATTTCACGTTGTGGCTCTAGTCCTTTTAATGGACCTAAACACGAAGTACCAGTAGTGTTATCATCTAAAAATGTAGACCATGCAGAAGGTAGTTGTAATAGACGTAATGTATGCCCTGTTGGAGCTGTATCAAACACGATTGTGTCGAAATTTTCAACCACTGAACTATCTGTTAATAGTGATGCAAATTCGTTAAATGCAGCAATTTCAACTGTACAAGCGCCTGAAAGTTGTTCCTCCATGTTTTGTAGCACCACATCAGGCAGTTTCCCTCGGTACGGGCCAACCATTTGCTCTTTGTAATGTTGTGCTGCTTGTTCAGGATCTAAATTTAACGCAAATAAATTGTCTATGCTTTCAATTTTGGTAGGGGTATTAGAAAGTGTTTGACCGAAAATATCTTGTAAGTTGGATGCTGGATCCGTACTAATTAGTAGCACCTTTTTTCCTTCACCTGCAAGTGCTATTGACAAGCTACAAGCAACAGATGTTTTTCCAACGCCCCCTTTCCCTGTGAAAAAGAGAAAAGGTGTATCAGGAAATTGACTTCTTGTAAAGCGTTCCATTTTACGCATCTCCTTTTAGTGAAAAGCGTACTTTTGGTTTGTGTAATAGTTCTTCTTCTGAAAGTCCTGACCACTGTGAAAATTGTTCATTTGTAGGATACTTCCCTTTACAAAGTAATTCTCCATCTACAAATGTTGCAGGCAATGCATCCATTCCTTCAGACATTAGAAGCTGATTGATGGCTTCGTTTTCTACAAAGGCATTTGGTTCATTTGTTAGATTAAATCGTTCAGCTTCTATATTTGTTTTCTTTAAATTATTCATTACAAATGACATACGTAATAACTCTGGGTCAATAGATGGTCCACACAATCCCGTAGAACAGCACATTGCTGGCTCATAAATATGAATTTTTTTCATTTTATTTCAACTCCTCAGCTACAAATTGTTCAATTCGTTTTCCAATAGCATCACGTACGTTTTGGAAAACTGCCCACATCTCTTCTTCTGTACCTGACGCTTTGGCTGGATCTTCGAATCCCCAATGCTCACGACGAACATGAGGAGGCGTCATCGGACATTTATCTGCTGCATCTCCGCAAAGAGTAACAACTAGTGTTGCATTATTTAATGTCTCAAAATCAATTAAGTCAGATGTATGATTCGAAATATCAATTCCTACCTCAGCCATTGCTTTGATAGCATTCGGATTTACTCCATGTGCTTCAATACCACCACTTTTAACTGTCCAATTAGTAGGTAATACTTTTCTTGCCCAACCCTCAGCCATTTGACTGCGACATGAGTTCCCTGTACATAAGAAATAAAGTGTGTTTGTCATATTAGTGCTCCTATAATTTAATAGTTTTAAAATATTTTTTCTGCCAACGTAAGGCCACCCATACAAGTCCAATGAGTACCGGTACTTCAACAAGTGGACCAATAACAGCGGCAAACGCCACTCCACTATGAAGTCCAAAAACACCTACAGCTACAGCAATTGCTAACTCAAAGTTGTTACTAGCGGCTGTAAAAGAAAGGGCTGCTGTAACAGGATAAGATGCACCTACTTTACGTGAAGAAAAGAATGAAACTGCAAACATTATCACAAAGTAAATAAATAATGGAATAGCAATTCGTACTACATCAAGTGGTAATTCCACTAATTTCTCACCCTTTAATGCAAACATCATCACAATTGTGAACAGTAGTGCAATTAAAGTAAGTGGTGAAATCTTTGGTAAGAACTTTTCTTCATACCACTGTCTCCCTTTTGTTTTGATACCGATCCATCGTGTTAAAATTCCAGCAGCAAATGGTATCCCTAAGTAAATAAGGACGCTTTTCGTAATTTCCCACATGGAGATGGACACATTAAAATTCTCTAAGCCAAACCAACCAGGTAATACATTTAAGAAAAAGTAGGCAAAAATTGAATACGTTACAATCTGGAAAATAGAATTAAAGGCAACTAGACCAGCTACATATTCGCGATCTCCCCGCGCTAAATCATTCCACACGATTACCATTGCAATACATCGTGCTAAACCAATCATAATGAGTCCAGCCATATACTCCGGATAATCTCTTAAGAAGATAATGGCTAAAAAGAACATTAAAAACGGACCCAATAGCCAGTTTTGGAATAATGACAGTAAAAGAACTTTCCAATCCTTAAACACACGCCACATTTCCTCATATTTTACTTTTGCCAGTGGTGGATACATCATCACAATTAACCCTATGGCAATCGGTATCGATGTTGTTCCAACCGACATGGATTCTAATGCTCCACCAATATTGGGCATTGTTATACTTAAAAGAACGCCAATACCCATCGCTACAAAAATCCAAATAGTAAGGTAGCGATCTAAAAATGAAAGCTGTTTTGTTAAAGAATCATTACCCATTAATTATCCTCCTCTATGTGTGTGCAATCAGAACCACAGGTGCATCCCTGCACAGACTCAATTTGTTCTAAAATACCTTTCATAAGTGGTGTCTGTTCCTCAACTAAACGATAATGTTTCCAAGTTCCTACTTTTCGTTCAGTAATAATACCTGCCTCCTTTAATTTTCGAAGATGCTGACTAACTGCTGGTTGTGATATCCCCAAAACATCAACAAAATCACATACACAAACCTCCCCGTTCTTCATACATGCAAGTAATTTAATACGGTTCAAGTCAGCTGCTGCCTTTAATTGTTTTTCAATTAGTGTGTTTTCCATATCTGATCTCCTTATATAACCATTTACTTATATATAGTTTAAAATAAAATCACCCAACTAATTATAGGTGCTTAAATTATTATATAACTATACGCTTATATTATGCTTGCTAAATAATAAATGCAATATGCTTTTACCTATTTTTCAAAAAACATTGACACTTAGTGCTCTATTGTAAAAAGCATAAGCCCAACCCTGTACCTTTATTAAAAGCCGTTACTGAATTACAGGTTGAACCTAAGAATTGTATGTATATTGGGGTCAGCCAATAGCCAAACATCTGAAGAGTTTACTTGGTTTGGATTCCCCCACATAGTTGACTTATTGCCGGAATTTTTCTGAATTATATTTTAATCCCTTGTAAAGAATCCTAATTGATGGTATTTTATGAATATATTATATGAATATTCGTATAAAAAATTCACAAAGGAGGTATTCCCTTTGGCAAGAGGAAAAAAAGTATTTTCTGAAGAAGATAAAGTTTTGATTAAACGTAAATTGAAAGATGAGTGTATGGCATTTTGGATTTCTCAAGGTTATAAAGAAACGAGTATTGGTGCATTTTGTAAAAAAGCAGAAATATCAACAGGTACTTTTTATAATTTGTATTCAAGTAAGGAAGAACTTTTTTTTGAAGTTTTGTATGACATTCAAGAAGCTATTTGTGGGGATTTTATTAAGCGAATTGAACAATGCCCTGAAAAGTCCGGTTTTGAAACAGCGATACTTGAGCTTTACTATGAATACGATAGCAAACCATTTCTTTATGACGTAAAAACGACCGATTTCACATCATTTTATAGTAAGCTTTCAGAGGAAATGAAAGAAAAACTAACATTTGACAGTAGTGATCTTTTTCGTACTGCAATCGAACGAGCAAATCTTAAATTGAAAGTTTCTGAAAAGTTAGCATTTTCTACTTTCACCGTACTTCTTTCAAGTATTGCAAGTAAAGATGGAATTTCAAAAAACTGTGATCATTTTGCTGCATTTCAATTTATGACTAAGCAGTTGGTAGCAAGTATTTTTGAATAGAGGCTCTATTTCAAATATAAAATTGGAGGATAGCGATGACTTTATTTTGGAGTATTATAGACTTTCTTAAAGGAAAAGCACCTATCTTTATCGTGTTTGATATCATTGTAGCAATCGTTCTACTAATCTTAGTGTTAGTGTTAATATCCAAAAAGAATAGAGAACAGAAAACGAAAAAGATTGCTGGAATGGTTTGTTTATCAATTGCATTGTTAACTTTTTTAGGTGCTCTGTCCAATGCTTTATTTTCTTTCTTCGTATTTTAACTTCTTTCAGCGAGTGTAAAACATCCGCTGAAATAGAGGAACTCAGTCTAAGAACGCCACGTCCTGTGGCAATCTGTCTGTGCGAAAGCGTAGCGGCAGCAACAACACACGACTGAGTGACCAACATCACGTTGGCCCAAAGCTTCCGGCGGATGTCACGAAATCAAAAAGGAGTTCTTAGAGGATGTTAGCCTAAGATCATCACATCCATGCGATAACGGCTAACTGACCTGCATCGTGTTGCTGCCGCTACTTTAGCACTGCGCTTTCGCACAAAAAACATCTGCAGGCCTAAGCACAAAGCCGATTCCGGACGCATTGTTTTTCTGCGCGACAGCGGCAATTATGTCGAGTCATAATTGATAACTAAAATGAAAGAGGGATAAAATGATGTTAGACAAACTACATACTATCATGGACGAAGCATGTAAATGGGGAAATAAAAATTGGGGAACCTCTATTCGATTCCCTACACCAACAAAAAATTTCATGGTATCTAGTGCATTTTCAAGTGGAATTATTAGTAGTGCAATTTTGATATATGGGCTTTTTTTCAACAAAAAATGGATTTTGTTATTTGGTGGACTTGGAATAATAAGCAGTGTTTTTATATATCGACAAAGTGTTAAAAACGATTAGACATTATCTTTTTGTATAGTAGCGAAGTATGAGGCTGGGACAAAAGTGTTTTAGCCAACAAAAATACCGAACTATCCAATGAAACGCTCATGAAGTGTTTCGAAATAGTTCGGTTTTTCTAGTTATCGTGTTTTGTTAATTTAGAGATTATTCGGCTTTATGAAGGAACCATTTAGTTATGTCCCAGCCTCTTCAGTGTTTGTTTATTGACATAACATCTAGCCGTTCTTACTTCGTTACTGTCGCACTGCTATCTTGAAAGAACTTCTCCATATCTTCATCTGTAAAGTCAGCTAATGTTTTAAAGGTATACTGTGGATTTCGATCTTTATCAATGACGACAGAGCGTACACCTTCAAAGAAATCGTCATGTTTTAAAAAGTTTTTAGCCAAAATTAAATCCGTCGCAAAGCATGCTTCTAATGTTTTATCTCGCGCATCTATAAGCTGCTTTAACGTAATTTTTAATGAAGATGGAGATTTAGACAGAATTAACTGCTTTGTTTCATGTGAAAACTTGCTTGGGTCATTGTCTAAGGACTCTACTATCTCTGCCACTGTATATTTTGCGAAATGTTGATCTATTTCATTTTGAAGGCTGGCAAGTTCACTGTTTCCTAATGTTTTACTTGAATATGTCTCTATTAATTGGTTTAAAGCTATGTTTGTTTCCTGTGCATGCCAGTCCGTCTGTTCAACGCGTGCAAGGAATTTTTGTAGATTATCGCTCGTCATATAGCTATCTGCTCCATTGGCAAAGAGAACGTCCTCAGCTTGGATGACAGAAGCGGTTAATGCTAAGTAATATCCTACATAGCCTGGTGCTTTGTTTAAAAAATAGGCAGCACCAACATCTGGAAAGAAGCCAATATTCATTTCCGGCATAGCCCATTTTGTCCGTTCAGTAACGATTCGGTGGCTAGACCCATAGGTTAAACCGACCCCACCTCCCATGACAATGCCATCAAGGCATGCAATAATCGGTTTAGGATAGTGATAGATAGCCATATCTACTTGATATTCTTCTTCAAAAAAGACTTCGGCATTTTTGAAAGCTTCCTGACTGGAGCGAGCTTTATAAAGTGTTTTAATATCACCACCAGCACAAAATCCCTTTTCACCAGCACCTCTTAGGATGATAAGGTGAATTTGATCATTAGCTTGCCATTCCTTCAATTTCTCTCCGATGGGCTTTAGCATTTCAGTGGAAAGTGAGTTTAAAGCTTTTGGTCGATTCAGCGTAATGATTGCTGCTCCACCGTCACTGACCGAAAATATTACTTCGTTCTCCATATTAGATCCCTCCCTTAAAAATGTTTAAAGTGTGGCTGTCTTTTTTCAATAAATGCCTGAACGCCTTCTTTAGCATCCTCTGTTAAAAATAGCTCAGCAAAACGTGTTCGTTCAAGTTCCAGTCCTTTTTGGAGGTGATCTTTCCCGCCCTGAATTACACATTCAATTGTACGGGAGACACTTGTCATACTTTTACCATCAACAAAGGATTGAGCAATAGCTTTTGCAGTTGGCAGAAGGTCCTCAGATTCCGTCACCAGTTGAATGATACCTAGTTGTTGTGCCTCGTCAGCACTTAATTGTTTGCTTGTTAAAATTAATTGTAGAGCCTTTGCTTGACTCGTCATTCTGCTAAGTCGTTGTGTGCCGCCGAATGTTGGAAGTAGCCCAAGTTTTAATTCTGGTAAGCCAACAATGGCATTACTAGAAGCGATTCTGAAATGGCAGCCTAATGCTAGCTCTAGACCACCTCCAAGAGCTGGACCATTAATGGCAGCAATAATAGGCTTTTTCATAGCTTCAATTTCATCACATAGAGCTTGTCCTGCCTCGGCCATTTGCAATGCTCTTTCCTGTTGTCCAAAGGCAGAAACAAATTCCTTAATATCTGCACCAGCGGCAAAAAATCGGCCGGAGCCTGTAATAATGATGGCGTTCGTTTCTTCGTCCTCTGCTAGCTCTTTGAAAATGAGACGAAGATTTTCAATAGTTGCTGATGACAAAGTATTTGCTGGTGGATGATCTAAATGAATAATCGTGATGGTACCTTCTTTGCTTACATTTGCAAATGTATCGACCATAATCGTTTCCCTCCTGTTTATGAAAATTAACTAATAGATTTTGGATTGTCGATGATACTTCTCGCAATCTCTCGCTTTTTCATAAAGAGATTCTGATGTAGCGGGATGTTTAAGTGTTGAATATCATCCAACCATGTTTTTCGTATTGGCTCATTTGTTTCAGCAGCAGAAATAATGTCAATTGTACTTTCTTCTATTTTACGGTAGCCCTCCTGACACATTATATCTGTCATCAAGTGTTTCGTTTTTTCATATGCGGCCTTTTCCGTTCTTAGTAAAGAAGATTCCATAACGTAAATATCCTTTGCCATATCAGCCAACAGACGCATGTATTCCTGCTCTTGTTCCAAATTAATTTGTGCATTTGCAATGACAGAAATGGCTATTTGTATTAAATACTTGGAAAGCTGGATGTATTGATGATTACTTTCTAATGGCTGGTTTGCTACTGAAGCATTATCTGTAGAAGCTATTTGCGCATGCTTTTTATAAAACATTTTAGCAATTGTTAGGCGATTGATTTCATTCGTTCCTTCAAAAATACGGCTAATTCTTGCGTCACGATACAAACGTTCTACTTCATAATCTTGCATATAACCATATCCGCCATGTATTTGAACGGCTTCATCTACAATTTTTCCTAGTGCTTCTGAGCAATTGACTTTATTGAGTGCGCATTCTATAGCGAAATCAGAAATTTTATGATCTATCGACTCTTTATTAGCTAACTCCATGACATCATCCATTTCTCCAGCTGTTCGGTATGCAGCACTTTCTGCGCCATAAATTAATACTGCCATTTCAGCAAGTTTTTCCTGTATCATTGTAAAATCAACGATGGGTTTTTGAAATTGTTTTCGTTCCTTACCGTAATTCACAGCTAATTGAAGTGCCTGTTTGGAAGTTCCAATGTTTGAGAAAGCTAGCTTTAGTCGCGCCATATTCAATATATTCATAGCAACCTTATGGCCTTTTCCAACTTCGCCAAGAACATTATCACTTGGTACTGCAACGTCCTCCAAAATAAGGGTTGCCGTCGAAGACCCTTTAATGCCCATCTTCTCTTCTTCTTGCCCCACAGATACTCCTGCAAAGGAACGTTCTACAATGAAAGCTGTCATTCCTTCGTTTGTTTTCGCAAAAACAACAAAGATATCTGCTAGCTGAGCATTGGTAATCCATTGCTTTTCACCGTTTAATACCCATGCTGTGCCATCCTCATTCAAAATCGCATTTGTTTTGGGACGTAATGCATCTGAACCTGCGTCTGGCTCCGTCAGGGCATAGGCTCCAATCCATTCACCTGAAGCCAGCTTTGGTAAGTACCTCAGCTTTTGTGACTCATCTCCAAAATAGACATAGGGTAATGTGCCGACCCCTGCATGAATATTGTAAGATACACTAAATGAGCCACCATAACCCATTCTTTCTGCAACTAACCCTGAGATTTTTTTATTGAGCTCAAGTCCGCCATAGTCTTCGGGTATCTCAATGGCAAGTAAACCAAGGTCACCTGCTTTTTGAAATAATTGACGAGTGACATCATATTGATGCTGCTCAATAGCTGAAATATTAGGTGAGACATCTTGTTTAATGAACAGCTCTGCAGTTTTTGCTATGAGCTTTTCCTCATCTTGAAAGTCCTCAGGTGTAAAGATCGACATTTTGTCTTCTATTTTATCCATACTAGGCCCCCTTGAAAGAAAGAGGAGAAAAGCAGATTCCTTTTCTCCTACTTTATTTCCTCTTTAGGTAAGATGGTTTTCGCCAACTCACTATCTAAATCTTCGAATTTGTAATAAGAAATTGTTTCATATAAATCACTTCTAGTTTGCATATCCTCAATAGCTTCTTTTTGAGTCCCTGTATTTTTTATTAAGTCAAACACTCGTTCATATGCTTTTGCTGCTACTCTCATTGATGTAACGGGATAAATAACCATCGCATAGCCCATTTTTTCAAACTCCTTAGCTGTATAATAAGGCGTTTGACCAAATTCAGTCATATTGGCTAATAAAGGAGCATCTAGCTCACTTGCAAATTGTCTAAACTCTTTTTCCGATTGTAGAGCCTCTGGAAAAATAGCATCCGCACCGGCTGCTACATAGGCTTTAGCTCTAATGATTGCCTGTTCTAAACCTTCTACAGACCTTGCATCTGTGCGGGCAACAATAACTAAAGTAGGCGCTACTTGTTTAATCATTTTTATTTTTTGTATCATTTCCTCTTGGGAAACGAGTGTTTTACCATTCAAATGACCACATTTTTTGGGAAGATTTTGATCCTCAAGCTGTACAGCAGCCACTCCTGCCTCTACCATTTCGCGAGCTGTACGTGCAACGTTTAATACACCACCAAAGCCAGTATCAATATCTACTAGTATTGGTAAATTAGTTGCACGAATAATATCGCTAGCACGTTCAGCAACTTCATTTGAATATATTATTCCTAAATCAGGTAAGCCCCTGCTCGCTGTGTAGGCAGCTCCAGAAAGATACAATGCCTCAAAACCAACTTTTTTAGCCATTAAGCCTGCCATTGCATCATGAGCTCCTGGTATTTGCAAAATAGTTGAATGAGTGATTAAAGCTCGAAATTGTTCAGCCAATTGTTTTTGTGAAACTGCTTCGTTCACAATCCACGCCATCTATAAAACCTCCTAAATAAATAAATCTACAAATTCATGAACATAACTATTTTCAAGAAGCTCTTTATCAGCACAAATCTGATTAATTTTACTTAATTGTTTTTGAGAATAATGTGTACTCATATTTTGATGGAATTTATCAATGATTTGAGGGAATGCTTCCTCTCGACGGAATCGGTGTCCCAAAGGATATTCACACTCAACTAGCTCTGATGATGTGCCATCTTTGTAATCAACTTGAACAGCATTGGCAATCGAGCGTTTTTCAGGGTCTAAGTAATCGATTGTATATTGTGTTTTTCCAACGACCTCCATTTTATTTCTCAAGTCATCGATACTTGGATCTGCGGCCACATCATCTTCATAGTGGTCTGCTGTAATGTCTCCGTAGATGAGACCAATAGCTGTAATGTATTGAATGCAGTGATCACGATCAGCTGGATTATTGAGAGGCCCCTCTTTATCGATGATACGAATGGCAGATTCATGTGTAGTAATTTCAATTTTTTCAATATCGTTTAATCGATTTTTCACTTCATGATGTAAATGCACAGCGCATTCAGCAGCGGTTTGTGCATGAAATTCGGCTGGATAAGAAACTTTGAATAGAACATTTTCCATGACATAAGATGCAAGTGGTCTAGCAAGTTTTAATTCTTGTTTATTAAAGAGAACGTCTTGGAACCCCCAGCCAGGTGCTGATAAGGCTGTTGCATATCCCATTTCGCCTTTCACGGCCATCATAGCTAATTGCACTGCCCTGCTTGTTGCATCTCCAGCAGCCCATGATTTTCTAGAACCTGTATTAGGTGCATGTCGATATGTTCGTAGGCTTGAATTATCAATCCAAGCATTTGACAATGCATTGATAATTTCTTGATGAGAGCCACCTAATGCTTTTGTCACAACAGCTGTTGTCGCAATTTTGACAAACAGAACATGATCTAAACCTACACGATTTAAGCTATTTTCTAGTGCTAGAATGCCTTGTATTTCATGGGCTTGTATCATCATTTCTAAAACGTCTTTCATTTTTAGAGGCTCTTTACCCTCTGCAATACGTACGCGACTCAAATAATCCGCAACAGCTAATATGCCACCTAAATTATCTGAAGGATGTCCCCATTCAGCCGCAAGCCAAGTATCGTTATAATCCAACCAACGAATCATACAACCGATATTGAAGGCGCCTCTAACTGGATCAAGAACATAGGAAGTTCCCGGAACACGTGTACCATTAGGGACGACTGTACCTGGTACTACTGGACCAAGAAGTTTCCTACATTCAGGATACTGTAAGGCTAAAATGCCACAACCCAAAGTATCCAATAATACATAACGTGCTGTTTCGTATGCCTCTTCACTTGTAATCGTTGTATTTAATACGTAATCGGCAATATCAGTTAGTAATTGATCTGTCTTAGATATGTCATTTGTTTTAATCATCTATATCTTCCTCTCAAGGCATGAATTTGATATACTGGTATACTGATGGACATTGGTCAGAATGCCCATCAGCTCTATGGCGAGTTGTTAAAACTTGATTATACCGATAATTCTTCAAGGTTATGACGCTCGCCAATATAATTGACACGAGGTCTAAATAATCTATTATTGTCATGCTGTTCTATCACATGAGCACATAAGCCGATAGTTCGTGAGCCAAAGAAGATTGGTGTATATATTTCAATCGGCAAACTAAGCATGTAGTACACTGGTGCTGCATAATAATCTAAATTTGGGTACAACCCTTTTTTCTGTACCATCACTTTTTCACCAGCTTCACACATGTGATATAAGCGGTCATCCCCTTGCTCCAAACATAATTTGTGCAAAGCCTCTTTCATAATTTGCGCTCTTGGGTCCATCTTTTTCATATATACACGGTGACCAAAGCCCATAATCTTTTCTTTATTTTGTAGTTTGTTTTCCAGCAATGTTTCAAAGCCTTCAACTGTTTTGGCTTCAAGAAGCATATACATCACAGCCTCATTTGCCCCACCATGTAAATTACCTTTCAATGATGCGACAGCCCCAGTTAAAGCACCATACAAATCAGATTGTGTAGAGGCAATTACACGAGCTGTAAACGTCGAATTTGGCATCTCATGTTCACTATATAAAACGAGTGACTGATCAAAGATTTCTTCTTCTAACGCAGTTGGTTTTCTGCCAGTAATCATGTAATAAAAATTTGCACTATAGGAAAGCTTGCTATCAGGCTCCACGACATCTTGACCATTTAATACACGATAGCTATTCGCTACGATGTTGGGCATGCCACCTAAAAGTCTATATGCTCGCGTCAAATTCTTTTCAGTAGAACGATCATTGATGTGCTGATCATAGCCTGCTAAAACAGAAATTCCTGTTCTAAGCCCATCCATAGCATGTGTCCCGTTAGGCAATAACTTGAAAATTTGAAAAATCTCTTGTGGAACTTGATAATTAGATTTCAACTTGTCCTGTAAATCAGCTTGTTGCTTGGTATTTGGTATTTCCCCATGCAACAATAAGTAGACAATGTCTAAATATGAATATTTCTGTGATAATTCAATCAAATCATAGCCTCTTATGACAATTTGACTTCCTATAGTGTCTAAAAAAGATAGCTTTGTTTCAGCGGCAATGATGCCATCAAGACCTGGCGAATAATTTAACTCCATTCATTACAACCCCTTTGTTTAATTATTCTTGTAAGCGTTACCAATTAAACACGAAAGAACTACAAAAAAAACAACTTCTACCCCTTTGAGAAGTTGTTAATCTACAAAAGCATGACAGAGCAAATAAACAGTGAATTTACAAGCATTCACAAAGATCATGCAGTAGCTAACACCTCCCTATCCTCGTAGGTCAATTGATGCTTACCTTAGTGGCAGGTCTCCTGACTTATGATCAACGCTACAATAACACCTTCCCATTTTGACAAACAAAACAGTGGCTTTGTTATTGAACTCCTAAATACAGTTGCGGGACAGTGTTGGACTCTCACCAACTTCCCTTTTAATCAAATGGAATAAATCCATTTGAACCACCAAAATTTAGCATATTCAATTTGTCTTTTAACCTTAACATAGAGTTTTCAAAACAATCAATATAGTCAAAATTTGAAAAAGCCTGATCATAAAAAGCTATTTTTCATTTTTGAAGAACTATTCTGTATTTTTTAGCACTATTTTGCACAAAAAAGATTGTTGATCAATACCAATGAAGCTATTTTTAAAACTTGGAAGTAAAATAGAGGATTCATATTTTGAAAAAACGAATATTTTTTAATGACAAGTATTAGGGGGACGAGTATAGGCTATATTTCAGAATTAAGGAAACTTATCGGTAGTAGGCCGATTATAAGCATCGGGGCGACAATTCTTGTGATAAACGATGATAAGAAAATTCTCTTTCAACATCGTTCGGATACGTTGGATTGGGGATTACCCGGGGGCTCAATGGAACTAAATGAAACTTTAGAAGAAGTTGCTTACCGTGAGCTCCATGAAGAAACAGGACTCGTAGCCAATGAATTTGACCTGATTGGTGTTTTTTCAGGACCAGATTATTATTTCCAATATCCAAATGGGGATGAAGTCTATACAGTCATTCATCTTTATATTGCTAAAAATGTAAGTGGTGTGTTGGAGATAAAGGATGGTGAGAGTTTGAAACTTACATATTTCAGTAAAAAAGAGCTCCCTGATAATATGGAAAAGAGAACAAAAACTCTATTAGAAACTCTAGAGGATGAATTGTGGGATTTAGGTAGTTCTTTTGCAATTGAATAGTGAAAATTTATGTAATAATGATTTCTCTTAAGTCGTTTTCGGGTGGTCATGCTGATAAATTATTTTGTTGAAGGTAATCAGATTGATAGCGTTCTAATAGTGTTAATCATGAAGGGTTTTATGCAAAAATGGCAGTCGCATGGTGGAGTTCGATATTGTATTTGACTCCTCTCATATTACTAAATTTGATATCAATTCTCCGATGAATTAAACGGTTCTCTATATAAATAATGTTATAATATAAGAAATAATCTTATTAAAGAAGGTACGTATATGGAAATACGACAGCTTGAATATTTTTAGTATTGTGCAATGAACTTCATTTTACAAAGGCTGCCGAAAAATTGAATATTACTCAACCAACGCTTAGCCATCAAATTAAAGTATTGGAAAATGAACTTGGCATTCCACTATTCGATCGTCTTGGGAAAAAATAGCTATTACAGATGCTGGTAAGATATTGCATGAGCAATGTACTCATATTTTTCGAGCAATAGATAATACAAGCAATCAGATAATTGAACTTAAAAAATTAAAAGCAGGGAAATTAGTGATCGGTACTTTACCTGGTGAATTAACAAATTTAGTGTCGGACTATTTGTTACAACAAATTAGGGTCCAGTTTTTCTACTTCAAAGATTTTTGAAATTTCGATAAAACGTTCAAGGGCCTGCTCAAATTTTTCAGGTTGATTGGCAACTAACAGCAAGTATGACTGTGCCGGCGCAAGTAGGCCGTGAAGATGTTGATACAGACTAACCTGCAAAGCTTCCTTTGCCTTCTCTATATTTCCTGTCATTTGATAGGCTTTGGAGAGTAAAAAGTTATCACTAATCGGCGGTTTCATTGTTTCGTCAAGTAATTCCAAAGCTTCCATTGGTTGATTTAAGATAATATGACATAGCACTTCCAATGAATTTGCCTGCTTCGCGATCCAAATATCATCACTTTCCTTCTTAATCCGGATACATAAATCAATGGCTTCCTGTAACAGTGCTTCTTGTTTTCCCCTTTCCGTAGCAAGGACAAAATGATTGACAAATAATTTAGCCATTTGCAGTAGCAGAGGAAAACAAGAGAAATATTTCTTTATAATTGCACGGCATTGATCAAGTACATCATCAAAAGGCTTGTTGCTAAAATCCTCAGCCAGCCGTTGGTATGTTTTCTTTATATCTTCTTTTGTCATTTGCGGGTGGTAGCCTATGAGTTCATCAATGCTTATATTAAAATAGTTTGCCAATTGTGGCAGCAGGGTGATATCCGGATAGCTTTGAGCCGTCTCCCATTTGGATACGGAAGCCTTCGATACACCGACATACTCAGCAAGTTTATCTTGTGTGATACCTTTTTCTTTTCTTTTTGTTGTAATAACTTTTGCAATATTTATTTCTCTCATCATTTTCACTCCCTATACTATTATTAAAATGCATTTTGCCTTCAATTCCAATGGAGTTATATTTTATTTTAGTAGAAAAAATCAACCGCAAGGCAACAAATCCAGTGATACACAAAATCCGTTCCAGCATTTGTAAACGCTAATAAGGATTTTTTTAATTACATAGCCAATAAAACAACACTATATTCTCTTAGCTACGGTTCGATCAATACTTGAATGGAGTGTAATTTACGGTCAAACTATTTTGTTAATAGAAATGGTTGACGGGGGGTTTTTTAACCATATCCTAAAATTGTAGAAATGATATTGCTCTAATGTATGGTCAGTTCCACACAGGGTAAGTTCAACTTGGTTGTTACGACTTAATAATACTAGAGGTTGTTTAGTTCACCTCCATTACATATAGATTACCCAGAAAAGTAAAAATACTTGACCTGACAAACCGCCGCCCCAGTATTAAACTGGGTTTTTTTGTTTTTTTAATCAAGTATAAGCTTTTCGAAAACCTCCTCCTGTAATACAAAAAAGATTCTTTTGATTCATACCTCCGGAGTACCGAATGCCATCAAAAGAATCCTTTTATTTTATTTCGTATATCCAATTTAAATTATTATAAAGTAATCTAAGCTAATTTTCTCAGTATTGTAAGCGAGAAAATAAAGTTTTATCTTCAAAATACCAGTCAGTTGGTCGGTGGATAATCATACCAATAATAGCGAAAACTTTAAAGAGTGACAGCCAAAATACCGTGTTCACCTCAATCCTCAGTGAAATAACTAGGGAATCACTTAAAAATAAATAACGGTTTTTAATTAGATAAAATATCTAACTTAACACTTTTATCCCTCTCTATCCAATTACTTCAACTATTTTTAGTAAAATTGCCCATGATTATTGCAGAAGTTTTACACAGTTAAAATTAAGGTATCAATTTTGCTGTTTAAGGGGAATCGGTAATATTATTGAAAAATAACTCATGCCTGTTTCATGCTATTCTTACTTTAGTCAAAGTCGAAAGCTTTTTGAAAGGAGTAAGGTTTAATTGAAGAAAAAATGGTTACTACCCATTTTCGCATCGTTTATGTTCTTCACAGGCATGGGTAATCATGATGCGAAAGCAGCAACAATAGCAGATATAACAAATACAGCAAAAGCATATATAGGTGTTCCTTATCAATATGGAGGAACAGATATTAAGACAGGTGTAGATTGCTCAGCATATACACAAATCGTTTTTTCTAAGTTAGGGATTTCACTACAACGTACATCTACAGCTCAATATCAGCAAGGTACTGCTATTGCTAAAGATCAGTTGAAGACTGGGGATCTAGTATTTTTTAATACTTCGGGAAGCGGTGTTTCCCATGTTGGCATATACATAGGTGACAGCAATTTTATTTCAGCTACTACAAGTTCTGGGGTTAAAATCGATAAAATCAATGATCCCTATTACTGGGGATCTCGTTACGTAGGGGCAAAACGCATTGCAAACTTCACTGAAAATGATTTGGGAGAAGTAAAAGGCACTGAAGTTGACTTTAGCGTTTATGCATCGCGTGGTGAGGTTGCTCTTAAACTGGCTAATCAATTACATTTAGATACTAGTAACACCAATTCAAGTTTTCCTGATGTAAGTCCAACGTCTAAATATGCAGGTGCTGCGGAAGCACTAAAAAAACTCGGCGTTTTTACGGGTGATGTAAACGGAAAATTCAATGCTGGTTCTCCTATAACACGTGGTCAATTAGCGAAAGTTTTAGTGGAAGCATTCCATTTAAAACAACAAGGAACAGCATTACAATTTGTTGATGTTCCAAGTACGCATTGGGCTTACAATTATGTAGCTATTCTCTCTTCCAATAAAATTACGATTGGTAAAGGTAACAATGCTTTCGGGGTGAACGACAATGTCACACTAGTACAATTAGATACCTTCCTTCAACGATTAACTCAATAACTTCAAGAAAAGGTGTTTCATCTATGGATGAGATGCCTTTTTTCGTTCTTTTGCTTCTAGGCAATATCATGTCACACTTCCCTACCAGTCACGCTTTCTTCAAGGAAAACAGAATATAGATTGTATCAATTTCATGGGATTCTTCCAAAACCCACGAAGTTTGAGATAAAATTCGCTGCAACCCCTCCAGCCCTAGATATCGAATTTGCACGCCAATAAACTCTGTAAATCCAAGGTATCCCGGATTTACATGCGCCCGGTCGAAAATTAATGAACCCGTGACCCGAGCGTCCTTAGGTGAGTTGGCAAAGAAATGATTTAAATTTTCAATGATATCTAATTCTGAACCGTATTCAAAAAGACCGCCCTCCGATGAACAGAGCTGAATCCAATCGGATCGTTCCAAACTCATCTTTTGTAATGCCTCAGGCTGGCTCCAGTCATAACGAATTGTTTTGAGGTTAATGTCCAGACCATGAAAGCGTTCCCCCGGCCGCTTCAAAACATCGATGCACCGTTTGGCGAAATTGGGACCGTAAGTATCGATATCTAAAATGTTGATCTCAATCTTCCGTCCTTTTAGTAATTCCGGGTCCGATTCCTGCATTAGAATCAGGGTGTTGATACTGTCAGTAGCGGCCCCACCAGCGATATTGAAGAAACAAAGGTTCCGTTCAGGGAATTGCTTGAGCTGGGCTAGCAAAATTTTCGACTGGCTCCGGCAAAGATCCCTCAGCCTAATCCGAAGTCCCATGAAAGAGGTTTGCTTCACAGCCCACTTGTCTCGGAAACCTAATTTTATCCCCCTGCTTAATTCGGGGCCAAGTTTGTACAGCAAAGTACGCATGCCGCTAAGATAGGAATTGTCGACATTCGACATTTTCACAAAGATGTTCCGGATAAAGGCAGGCATCTTCTTCAATGATTCAATGCTCCGGGCTGACTTGCGACAGCTCAAATGATACGCCTGTTCATCAATACTTGCGTTGAAAAGAGGATGAGTAATATCTAGGATAGGTAATTGAATTTCATTTTCGAAAACCGCATAGAGAATTCGCTCATTTTGATTTGCATTCATGATTTCAATTCCACCTTGAACGATGATTTTTGATCTAACTAAAACCATTTTACTTAAACATCCAATAAAAAATCACCCCATACTAACGAGGTTATTTGTATAAATTATATGCGCCATTACTCAATATTAGCTTCTGTTTTGCTGAAAAGTACTCTTATAGAACAGACATCGCAATGTTAAAGTTATAAATCAATATTAATTTGAATCCTCCCTGTTGAAAATTAATGTTGATTACACCTAATCCCATACAGACCAAGCAGCCTCAATATGATTACCTGATGGGTCGGTAAAGACAAAGTATTTAGCATTTTCCCCTCGCATAACAATTTCGGTAACTTCTACACCACTATTTTTTAAAGATGAATGTGTATATTCAAGGTCTGGACAATTTAAAGTAAACGTTTGATACGTGCGACCGTCGCGTAAAAAATCTGCTGTTGTAGGATCCCTTGTTTCTACAAGGAGTAATACAACATATCCTTCTGGCGGTGTTAATACTGCTACAAAACCAATATCATCTTGAAACTTCGGTGTTTTCAGATGAAATCCAAGCTTATTTTGGTACCATTCAATTACTTCATCAATATTGTTAGCTGGTAAATAGAGATAGCCAATTTTACTGAATAACGACTTTTGTTCTTGAGTAATTTCCAATCTCATCACCCCTGATTAAAAATTTTATAGGTTGGTTAATAGTATTCTATAAAATCCAGTATATCCCTTTTTACCATTGGAATAATTGTTCGACAAGTAATAGCTTATTGATCGACGGTGAATAAATGAATAAAGTTTGTAAACAATATCCTTAAAAAGGTGGCGAGAAAATGAAAAAAATAGTGTTTGTTGTCTTACTTTTGTTAATTTCAGTTGGTGCTGTTGAGAAAGTATCTGCTCGTACACTACAATCAACTGAAGATCCATTAGAAGTCGCTGAACAGCAAGAATTATCAATAAAGCAAGCGATTGAATTAGCCAATCCGCCTGCATTGAAATGGAATAAAAATGCTCAATTAATAGATGCAATAAATATTGATTTAGATAAGCCTGGGAAGTCAATTGGAAGTAACGGCAAAAGAAAGCATTGGAATATTTTATTTGGAGTGCCAGAAACTAATAAGGCTTTTTTAGTAACCATTCATGACGGAAAAATAGATGATACAAATGATTTAACGAGCGATGGTGCTTCTCCTTACCCAAAAAAAGAGTTTATACAAATGAAAGATATTATATATGATTCACCTGAAATGCTTCAAAAGGCACTAAAAATCGGCGGTATTTATCCAGGTAAAAATTGGGCTAAAGGGTATAATTTTATGCTTAGAAAAGATATAGAGAGAAATATTAATCTTCTATTAGTGATCGGTTGGAATAGTGACCAAACAAAAATGCAAGCAGCGGGCTTTAATGCTTTAACAGGAGAATACATTAGACCTAGTTAAATATCTTTCATTATTAAGCTAAGGCGGGCTTTTGTGAAATAAGGAGGATGAAAAATAATCAATCTTTTTTATATTATTCGCTGAATTTTTATAATTAGCTTTTTATCACCATATTTCAGGGTCACTTTTACATGAGTGGTTTTTTTATAAAACTTTTTTAAAATTTTATTTTAATGAGTAGATAAATATCGCACTTCCTTTTAACAACAATTCATATTATAGATTGTAGAAAGGAGGTAATTACTATGTCTGAATACTGCGGTTCTGGCGGCGGTTATGGTACTGGTTCAGCATTTGCGCTAATCGTTGTTCTATTCATTCTATTGATCATTGTCGGCACTAGCTTCATCGGATTCTATTAATACCCAATACCGCCTCCAATGCCCATAATTAATAGGATAATATAATCTTATCCTTTCCCTTCAAATATTTACTAAGGGTCACTTTCCTCCGGTGACCCTTTTAATATTTTTCCAATCAAAGTATCCATTATTTACAGTAATATTTTTTTCATCCCAACTCTTTGAGCTAGTAAGGGAACACATGATTATACAGTCAGTTGAAGATATTACTGGTAACTAAAATGTTCGTGTTTCAGCCGATGGAGGAAGCGCATTCCAACGACTTAAACACGAATATTCTGGATGGAATATGTCAAAAAAGTTCGCAAATGATACCTAAGGATCACGAAAATCTTTTATCGATACTAAATACATATAGTCCTAAATTCAAACATTTTTTACTGCAGGCAAAAAAATAACATGAAACACGCCTCAAATAGATAGACAATGTCCCACGCTATTCTCTGTGTTTAAAGGAAAATACAGTATCATTCCGCAATTTACAATTATAATCTTCTGTGCGGCACCTATAAGATTTAGTTTTGGTCTAGCTCTAAAGGTAAAAAAGCATATTCTCCGTTTTTAATAACCTCACATTTACGAACTGGAATAGGATGTTTAAAAATGGGCCCATCTAATACTGTCGTATGGAACTCTCCACCTTCTCCGCAAGGGTCAATACCACGGGATTCAAGCTCCTTTACGTATTCATGGGTTAACGTCCGCCCTAAATCATCCTCTCGCATTCCTAATGCTAAATTAACAGTTACAATGATTGTAACAAATCCTAGGTTTATGAACTCATCGACGGCTTCACGATGATTCATTTCCCATAAAGGCATGCCTAGCTTTAACCCAGCATTCTGCGTAACCTTGTCATGCCAGCAGCCATGTTCCGGCATATCTAAGTCTCCCGTTACTAACACTTCGGCACCTTGATTTTTAGCTTTTTCTAAAAGGTGCATAAATACATTTTCGTATTCTGTCCAGCTTGCTGCTGCAGTATAAACAGATAAACCTATAGATTGAGCTTGAGCACGAATGAGTTCAGGAGGCATTCCATGAGATCTGGAACTTTTACCTTCTTCCTCCAGCATGACGATCAGTCCAATCGCCTCTCCAACCTTCATCGATTTATATAGAGCTAAGACACTATCTTTTCCTCCGCTAAATGAAGCTATAAATTTATGGCCGTGAGCATTATTTTTCCAATCCACTAATTCTGCCATTCATATCTTTCCCCTTTTATTCTAATAACTTTTTTACAAGCTCTTTCTCAGAATAACATAAAAACTCATTTGCATTTATTTTTGCAAATGAGTTTATGAGGTAGCTTACTTTTAAAATAATTAATTATTTTGCTCAAGGTATTGGTAAATCGCCATCATATCTCGTTTATTTAACTCACGAATACGATTGAAAATAGGTATATCTGAAACAGCCTCCGTTCGTAAACTTTCAACCACAACATCATTTACTTTGCCTGTAAGCCATGTTTGAACGTCTACACCTTCGACGATCTCCTTACGCCCTTCATCATTGATGCCACTTGCATAGCAACTAACACATGGTACTGATAATTTATAGACGCCATCATGGAGATTATCTTCTGAAATGACTTTCTTCCCATTACAGAATGGACATTTATGACTTGCTTTAATTTTATTAATTTGTGTCACAATTTTTTTATAGCCAAATGCTTCATAGACGTATGTTAGTTTTTTGTATTTGCCATTAGTGAAATACTTATCAATGATGGTTTCTCTCGTTTCGTCAATGTTGGCAAAATCACAGATTGTAATTAGATTATTGCGGCTTATTGCTTCGATATTATCTTTAATTTTGTCCCAGAATGGTAAAACATTATTTAGTACTATTTCATAACCGGCAAAGCTTGCTAGATCTAATTCAAGCATTTTTAACGATACTTGTGTTTCTCTAGGAAGTAAGGAGACATCTTCCGTAAGTGTCATATCGCCACCTACAATTGCTTTTAGTTTTTCAAGCTCTGGTAAGTTCCCTACAGTTTTTATGACCTGATCGATCGGTTGATGAATTATTTCCCGAATATCAGTGTCTCCAAACGTTAGTTTTTTCTTATGGTTTAGCACCGCTCCATGACATATTGGACAGGCAATCATTTCTTTTGATTCTTTCATTTGCTCTTTAATAATTGATTTCGAAATAACGATATAACGTCCAAGGATAAAATTAAAACCTTCCCATTTTTTGGAGGACTTACTTGCTTTATCATAAAATGATTTTTCCCAATAACCATATAGGAATGTATGTCTTTCTTCTTCTGTCATCTCATTGTAGCTTTTACTAATATCTTGACCCAGTTCCTTTTTGATCTCATCAAAAAGGAATTGCAATTTCGGATATTGATAATATTTTAATACTTCCATCACGTCTAGATGTAATAAGCCATCCCAAAATGGCACTGTTTTGTCTTGTATGACTATATCGAAATCAAATTTTTCAATTTCCAGGCGGCCAGAACAGCTAGGGCAATGATTTTCTTGACTAAAGAAATCAAAGCTTCTTGTATTTTTATTGGTCGGATGGGCAGCCACGATATGGTTGATTAAGCCACCAATTTCATATAAAAAACTATACTGACTATATAAGTGTCTTTCCAGGTCAATGGCAACGACTGGTGCAATCGTTGCAGATTCGTACTCCCCATAAATTAAACGGGCCATGGATGATAAGCTTTTTAAAATACCGCCTTTATAAATGTTTTCAGCATTTTTAAAATAGGTAATATGATTTTCTTCTAAGTAATGAATGTCATTTTTAAAATCTAGTGTAGAAGTTATATGCAATGAAGCATCACTACTTGTACTGTTAAGTTGACTAAAATAATCATCATGACTAACAACATCAAGATGTCGAACAGGTTCCTGCTGTCTTTTCCCAAAATCTACGATAAAATCAGAGCTATCTATCATATAGGCATTATGTTCAATCATCATAATAGAGACGGATTCATCTTGCAGAATGTCCCTAACACTATCAATGAATTGGTTTAAAATATTTTGTGATAAACCTTTTGAAGGTTCGTCGAAAATAAACAGCGTATGCGGGTTTCTTGCGTTCGAAAACAGCTCAGAAACTAAATGAACACATTGAAACTCACCTGTCGATAAAGATTGTGTTTTTCGTTCCAACGTCAAATAACCGAGCCCCAGCTTGATCAGTAAACTTAAGCGTTTATGAACGATGTCTTCATTTGGAAGCTCCTCAATAATGTCTTCAATGGAGCGTTGAAAAATATCGTCAATTTCGTCACTGTATTTCGTCATTTTCCTTTTGATATCAAGAAACGTTGCAACAGTTGATCGGCTAGTTATCGATTGGTTTCGGTCTTGTCCTACCATGACCAGTTTATCTTTTGGATATCGTTTTAGAAAATCCTTGGAGATGCACTCATTGACAAGGGTTGATTTCCCACAGCCAGACTCACCTGTAACAGTTACAAGTCTATTTTTTGGAATCTGAATGTCAGCCATTTCAATATTACGACAGTAAAGATCATGAAATTGATAATAGTCTGTAGGCATTACCTGATTTCGTTCCCAATGGATTGGCTCTGGACGTGGTGATTCTTCGACGATTCTTCCGCCGTATTTCCCACTGCCCGGCCCAAAGAACAGTTGCTCATCCGCTGTATCGAGCACCGTATCAGAATGATCAATAAGCCAAATTTGATTTTTATAGCCCAATTGTTTAATCTGTTCTAAAATTTTCAACAAAGTTTGGTGATCAAGACCAACAGAAATTTCATCAATAATAATCACGGTATTTTCACTAGCTGCCATAAATTCTGCTAAGTAAAGTCGTGTTAATTCCCCGCCAGATAAAGTACCCATGATTCGATTTATTGTTAAGTAACCAATATTCATATTGATAATATTTTCAAGAATGTGTTGTCTCTCTTCGCTAATATTTAATTCCTCTGAAAGGGAATAAATCGCTTCAATACTTAAATTGTTAATATCGGAAATACTATGCGGCTGATTCCATAATTCTAGCTTATATTGCTCAACTTCTGGACTGTAACGCTTACCCTCACACTTTTTACATTCGACATTTTTAGTTGTTCCTCGTCCTTTACATGCAGGACACCAGCCTAATGCATTATTAAAGGAAAAAACCTCTGGCGAAAGATCAAACTTTTCTGCAAGCCTTTCACGAATCTCTTTAAAAATGCCTGTATGGGTACCAACCGTTGAACGTGGATTGGTAGAAATTGATGATTTCCCGAGAAAAAGGACTAAAGGCATTTCTTCCATCTTGATGGCACTGAAATTTGTTTCCATTATATTAGGGAATAAATACTGATATTCAGCCTTTGGCAATAAAGAAACGAGACGCTTCTTAGATTCTTCACCAATAGTTTGACAAAATGTAGTTTTACCAGATCCGGACAAACCAGCAATTCCTAAAGATTGATCTTCCGGCAAGTCGACATCTAAGCGATTTATATTGTTAGCAATTAATTGATTTATTTTCATCGGCTATTCTCTCCATTCCATCTAGTACAGTCATGTTAGCACAACTTCAACTGTATTTGTTGTGTTTATGAATCGACAAAAAAATGACGCTTTTCGTGTCCTGAAAAGCGCCAAACGATTAATATTGATTATTCTCCTTAACTTTTTGATACTTGCTTAAAAGGTTGATCTTGAAAAGCAGGTATCATGGGAGAAGAAGAAATCATTTTTATGCTAACACTTTTTCGAGCTGATTACCCATGTTAACCCAAGCGTATTTAGCTCCTTCGATTGCTCCTTGGCGAGCTTTCGTTGCTTCACTGAATCCGCTTTGATCAAGATGTAAATGTGTAGTTCCATCTGAACCTTCTGTCAACGTCCATGTAACAGTAGTAGTTTCTCCGGCACTTGCCCAAGTGTAAGATAATGTATGAGGCTCGTCCACTTTAAGTACCTCGCAATTGACAATTCCATCCCACCATTCATTTGGCTCAGCTCGGAATTGAAATTTATGTCCTACGATTGGTTTAAAGTCATTTTTCCATATCCATTTTTCAAGAGTGTCTGAATCCGTTAATGCGTTCCAAACTTTCTCGATTGAACTTGTAAATTGATAATCTAAAGATACATCTGCTTTCATTTTTTTTCCTCCAATAAAAGATTTAATTTAACCATTCTTTCTTTCCAGAAATCTTCGTAATACGATACCCAATCTTGAATTTCTTGCAACGGTTTGGCATTCAATCGATACCTCGTTTCTCTACCAACCCTTCGAGCAATTACGAGATCAGCATCTTTAAGGATAGCCAAATGCTTAGAAACGGCTGTACGACCCATTTGAAATTGAGCCGTTAATTCGTGAAGAGGTAATTCTTCTACATCTGCCAGCAAACGTATTAATTGACGTCTTGTTGGATCAGCAATAGCAGCATAAACATCACGCTCTTGAGTCTTGTCGCTCAAAATCGCCCTCCCCCTTATGAATTGGACACTGATTGGTGTCTTAATTATATGACACCAATTAGTGTCCAGTCAATTTTTATTTTGAGATATTTACATTCGTTTTATTCACCTTACATTAATACGAATAGAATTTCCTTAACTTGGATTCCACCGCGTACTTGTATTCAGGATCCATGATTTTTTAAAAATTCTAATGTATTAAATCAAAATCTTAAAAATAAGCTTGGACATATCAGTACTTCTTTGGATTGCCTGCTTTTGTTTTATTATCCTGTCCAAACTACCTCTACTTGAAAAAGAAGTATCCACTTTAACGTCCACGTTTATGGACATGAAAGTAGATACTTCTTTTCCTTTTTTATAGCCTTTATTTCATTTGGGCTTATTTCCCTTTTACTTCTAGTATGCCTGCTGCATTTCCACAAGAATGCTACAAGAAGTATATTTTGTCTCTTGATGGTACAACTTTATTTCAAATCTACATCATTTCTTTTTTTAATATTCTCTGTTTTTGATTTCTTCTTTTCAAATTAAGATCTAGCTTCCATGAGAAATATTATATACCTCAAAATTCTCGTCAAAGTATACAACCCAAAAACTGGTCGCTATAATTTTCATCCAGAGAAAAATCAAAAACACAGTCGAGCTGATGCTGTTGATTCGCACTAATCCGAATACATCTAGGTTGCAACACATCAATCAATGCTTCGTGCGAATCGAACGGCTCGGCATCTCGTTACTCCAAATACTGGGCAATCTTGCTATAATCCGTCTATTTCTTGTTGACTTCAATTTAAAACGCAAGTAAATCATTATACATTGTCTGCTGTGTTGCCGTTAATTGTCCATCAGAATACATGATAGCAAAACGCTTCAATGCTAAAAGTGCATTCTTCTTCAAAGCTGAATCTAGTTTCCCAGTAATTTTAATTTGACCAAAGGCTGTTGCATAGGTAATTATGTCACTTTGCATCACATCCATTTCATGCTCTTTTGCCATATCACGCACAGCTTTTTCATCCAATGTGTCAACTGATATATAATCCATTCCCCATATATTCTCTATTAAATGCTTCGGGAAAGTAGCAAAGTCAATGATGCGCTTCTTTCTTATGACTTCTTCCATTTCATAAAGTGTATCAGACCCTTCATCACTACCAAAAGGTGCTTCTTCATCACCACAATCATAATAAAATTCTTCTGTGAAATGGGCGACAAAACGTGGGTGTGACGTTTTTGGATGTGGACCATATTCCCCTACATCAAAGTAAAGACAATTATCAAAATCAAATGTAGGATTTTCTTGATACCCTTTCTTTATTTTACTGACAATTAACTTTTGGGCTTCTTTTTCACATATTTCTTGTGACTCAAATTCTTTCATTCCATACTTCCCGATTGTTCCATTTTTTCCGTAATGCACATATATTGTCATCCTAAAATAATCAATTGTCCAAAATTTATTTGATTTTTCGTCTTGATATGTAAAAGTTTTTTTCATCTAACTGTACATCCATTCCTGTGTTGTCTTTATTTCAAACTTTCGTAATACTGTTACACACTCTTTTGTGGTAGAAAGGTTGTTTATAATCCATTCCCCAAAATGCTTCTTACTATCGCATAATCATTAAAATCACACTATATCAATTGATACTTTAAGAAATATTCCCCGTATTGATGAATTCACGCAATTTGTAGATGCCATAGTCAAAGGCATTAAGTGATAAAGAAAGAGTCATCTCGTATTTCTGGTTGTCAATTAACTCATCATTCCCAAGTATAAATGTTATTTTATGAACAGAAGAAGCATCGACCAAAATCACACCCTCTCTTTGTTGAAAAATATGGAGCAACGCCACTGTTGAGACTGTATTGAGACAAAAATAAAGTTCATTTCTTCTTGACATTTCAATTTTCAATATATCCATTACTGCTCAAGTAGCGCCGACCAAATTTGTATATTTACACTACACGAAGGACAGTTTACCTCACCAGCTAAATACGGCAAATCATGTACAAGTTCTTGTTCACCAATCAATGCCGCTTGTTCTGCTAACAATATTTGCTCCATATCTGAAAATTTCGAGGCAGGTACAACTTTGTGAGCCTCTTGTTCCTTGTCGAAAACAGGGTCTTGTACAAATGCCTGTGTAGCTCCCTCCCACAAATATACATCTTCCTTGCAATGTGGACATATAGCAATATACTCATCCCCTGTCACAAACGTCAATAGCATATCCGCCAGTCTGTACGCTCCTCGATAAGTTGCATCTGCGGCGAGAACATAACGCTTTTCCACATTATCATCCAAAGTAGTTGCGTAGGTACGCACATCTTTTCCTAATAACGCCATCTCACGTATTGCCTCAATATAGCTATTGTAAATATCTGCTCCGATATGTTCATCAAGTATCTTTAAAGCTGTCGGAAAGCCACTATCACCGCGACTCGCCTCAATAATACCGCAGATAATAAACAAATGATGTTGCACTTCGAGATAGTTCGTTGAACAAGCTATCTGCATCAAATAAGGAACAGCCGCATAGGTAACTGTATAAATGGTATTTTGATGAAACAAATAGTCTTCAAAAAGCGCATCAACTGTTTCTTGGTCGTATGCTTGCTTCAATCGCTGTAATAACGCTGGCACATTCTCTCCAGAGCCCTTTGGTCCTGTCAGATTTCCCCATACTGCACTCGTCAATTCAAGCAAAACGAACACCCCCCTCTAATTACCACTCACGCCAATCATCTGTTAACTCATAACGTCCAAGATTCTGACTTTTAGTAAGGTCATCAATATCAAGTCCACAATGAATCAGCACTTGGTCAAAATAGTCGCAAAGCTCCTCTCGTTCTCCAGTTTCAATTAATCCGCCTCCACCTATCTCATTAATCTCATTTAGGGCAAGTACCGCCGTTTCAATAGATTTCATAATTGCAGGATAGCTATCTGGGTGATTTGGCAGTTTCGCAATGGATGCTGCATACTGCTCTAGCACCATTTCTGTCTGATGAATAAAACTATCTGGAAACAATTCCGCGTAAATACAGTCATCTTTCTCAATCAATCCAGCAGTAAATTCTTCCTCTTCTTTTCTTTTAGCATTGCGCCAGCGTGACGTTGGTCGAATATCTTGCATAGGCCATTCCCCTTTATCTTGAGTTTCTAATTAGTAAAAATTCCCTCTTTAAAAGCCTTTATAATATAGAGTATTGGGTAGCATCGTAACAGTTATTTTAAACATAACTCACTACCATTCACGTTCTCTTAATGCGTCTTCAATATCCATTAATCCAATATCGCCCTAGAAAATAAATCATGTATTTTTTCATCATTTTCACACGCTTGTTTAAATCCGACAGCGAATCGCAACAATGCGTCCTTTTCGCTGGCATACGCACAGAACATATCTGTTTCTGGGTCGAAACGCACAATGCCTTCTAGCTCTGGCAACTTTTCTTGCAAATACACATCAGCAAGCGAGCACCAATCGTAGCCGTTACCTTGGAATCCTTCGTCTGCTCGTGTTTCAAACAACTCCTGTTTATAAATGCCTACTTCTAACAGGAACGAAATATTTCCACTATCATGTTCTAGCCAACTAAACGGTTTTAGTTCTTCATTCACCATTTGAGCATGTAGACTAGCTAGCTTATCCGCTGTAAAACTTAATATCCCTTCTTGACTTACAATTTCCCCCTGCTCTATGCGTTCATTTAACCAACTTGAAACAAAATCTGGGGCATATCCTCCTGTACTGAAACCTTGTGCAAGTGCAATGATATTCTTGTAATCCGCTAAATATTGAGCTTGCGTCACCTTCGAATTAGCACCAGTGTACAACCAAAACTGAATATCATACATCAGCATGGATATCTCGTCTGCATGTAAAGCAAAATAGCCTTTGTCCTCTACAATTTGCGTACAAATACCTCGAATAACTGCTTCTATCCGATTTCCCTCTCCAGCTTTCTCACATAACGACTGTAACAAAGGAGAGAATGGTACATGTTTCACCATATCCAAATCGTCAATTTTATCTTGTTCAGATGTATCGAATACTTCCTCATTCACCAATCCGACAATAAAAGTCGCAAAGTTCGGCGCAAGGAAAGTAATATAGTAATCTGCCTCTTGATCTACATGTACAACAGCAGGTTCACCATCTGCTCCACATGCACGATAATCAAGCATAATGACATCATGACCTGCTGACGGGCAATCGGCTATGACAACGCCAATATTTGGGTAGCCCCATTCTTCCAACATAAAACTGCTTCCCAAACTGCCACACAAGCTGTTAGCCTTTTCGCGACCAATGCCCATAATCCCTGTAATCGCCACATGATCTTCTGCCCAAGAAGTCGGCATAGCCGTTGGAAAACAAGTGTTTACTGGTATACCGCCGTTCTGTTGTTGCATAAACCAAATATAATCTGCTGGCAATTTATAGCCAAGTTCCTCTTCTATAGAAGCAATCATTTCAGTAGTGGGGGATACTTCTACATAATTTTTATCCGCATAATCGCTTTTTTCCCAAAATTGACTGAAATTACGCTCATGAAAAGGTACAAGCTTGATATCATCTAGCGCTTCCGCTGACTTTTTCATAATATTCCGACAGGCTACTATATACTCTTCAGTTCTAGTATCAAACTGTAATTCCTTCGCTTTTTCAAATGCAGCCAGTGCTTCTTGCCATTCCTGGATATAGAAATAAGCATAGCCAACACGCCAATGCCAATCCGCATCTAGTTGGCCCTGTTTTTTTACTGTGCATAACTGGGACAACGCTTCATGATAACGCCCTAAATTATTAAGCGCACGACCATAATGACCTACTATTTCGTAATCTCGCTCTGGTTTAGACAATTGTTCAATCGCTTCTACAATTTTTTCATGTTGATTTTTCTCATACCATTTTTCTAACATATTCAATAATTTTTTTGGCATAATCCAACTCCCTCTCAATCATCTTGTAATTCAGCTAAACAAGTATCTTGTACCTCTTCTGACTACTCCTACTGCTTTAGCTGTGGGAGTAGTCAGTAAATCAATCAACTCTTTTGCTTCCTTTAAAGAACATCCTGATAAGTCTATCAATTCTTTCATAAAAGGCAGATAATAACGTTTTGCAAATTTTTCTCTATATTTATCAGAATCTATTGTTGTGTTGCCAATCGGATAAAACATACTTTCACTTCCTTTGATATTAGCTCTAAAGTGAACCGTTAGCTGTAAGTGCGTTTCATTGTCATAATATAGATGTTATTAAGTATTCGTAGTAATCATCTTTGTTATCTTCAACAAGAGTTAGATCTACATTGTACAACCTAACTCTTGTTCCTACACAAATCTTTTCTTCATCTCAGATGTTAATTAAAGGAATCCATTTAGATGTTTCCATCGTGACACCTTTAGCCATTAATAAATTACTTTTACTAACACTTGAAATTTAGACCAAACGCAAACTATTAAAAGTATCTGTCATTTCAAATACATATGATGTTGATAAAAAGAACCTTATAGTTTCGTCGATTTTGCCTATAAAAACTACCAGTACAGTGGTTGTTGAGTATCCCAGAAGATCCAGCGGTACGATTCACGTATTGAACTTGTGCTAATCTCATACGGACTTGGCTCTGTACTAGTCAAATCAAGTACATGTAGCGTTCCATTGTATGTACCGACAAGCAATATTGTCTCGTCAGAGTTTAATGCCATGCCACTGATTGTCCCAGATACGAAGTAACGCCAAAGTTCATTCCCCTCCAAATCAATCATTCGTAAATAACCATATGCGTCACCCATGATGTTGCCCCCTTGCACTGCAACACCGGCATATACACGCATACTATCATCTATTGAAAGGGGTTCTTCATTATTGTCCTGTTCAAGATCATGGAGTGAAATACCTAGCGTACATCCATTGTAAAAATGACATGCATTGAACCAAACATGCTCATCATTGGCACTGAACAAGCTGTAATGGGGATAACTCGACATCGGTTCAAACGAGTACGTAGCATACTTTTCCATATCCAGCAACAAATGCTCGCTGCCTTGACTTCCATAAGCCAGCCATCTGCCGCTTCGCGAAACAACTCCATGTGGCATCGCTAAACTTGCTGTCAAGTCATCATCTTCCCTTGACCACTCCCGTATATTTTCCACTGTCGGGTCCAACAAGAGGGCACCTGTTTTCTCAATTAAATAGATGCCGTCATGCGACACCACCAATAACTTCGTGCCATCAGCGAATAGAATGACATCTGCGTTTCGATAGCTTTCTGGCTGTAAGGTCTCAATGTCGGGATATTTTTCGCGCAATTGGTCGATGATTGTCGCCCATGTGTATGTAGCCAGCAGAGAGCCGTTCAACTCTCGATCAAGCTCACGTACGATACGAACTCCTTGCTCATCCATTAAAGCAATGTCGCGCCCATCCGCAGAACAACTTGCCGCTTGTACATGCTCGATACGGTTTGCTTCCTGTTTATCCATCACATAGACAGTGCGTGATAAATCTTCATTTTGCGCTACAACAAGTAATGCACCATCACGTAGAAGTGCAATTGGATAAACAGCTCGCATTAGTTGGCTGTGCGTTTCTTGAAATGGCCAAGAAGCAGCTGGAAACTGTTCACGGAGCGTTTCCAGTTCCTTTGTTCTATTCGCCTGTTTAATAAACTTGTACACTTGCGAAGCTAATTGTCCACGTGAATCTTCAGACGGCTCCTCTCCTGGTGCCTCCCAGTTGCTTTCTAATCCTCTGCGCACGTAGGCATTAATCTCACTTGCATAACGTAACCCCTCTTCTCGCCATTTCTGGGATAATTGTAAAGTATCATTTGTCATTGTAGTAGTCTCCTTGTTAATTAACTGACCTTATCATGTTTTACGGTTTCCTCATTATTCTGAAAGCATCCTAACCGAAGCCAACTATCCGGCTAATGACCAGCACATTATAGCCGGAGTTAGATGACCAGCACTAAGGAACATAAGCTTTGATCTTCTGAAATATTTTCATATAGAAGATGCCCCTTGCTTGTCCGTTCCAGTTATTCATTCACCGCTACGTTACTTCCTGTGTTGAAAACAAATAAACGAATATCGACCTGTCGCATGTTCTCCATGTTCCCATGTGAAATTAATTTGTGCTAAAAGCTTAAATGGCTGCTCTTTTCATTTTTAGGATATTCCATTGTTAATGGTAAATGGCGATTGCCTTCGAACTTGCTTTTAAAGTTCAATCGTGTCAATTTGTATAACAGGTTGTAAAGTAACGGTATTTCTCGAATTCTTGTGGGAACTGTAATGTCATAAAACGAGCTCCTCGATTCAAGTTAAGTCTATTGTAGAACGAACGTTCCTGTTCAAGCTAGTCTAAAATACAAAAGGAGATGTCTGAAAAGCTCTTTTGAGACATCTCCTTTGCGACGAGGATAGTGACAATTTGCTGCTGACGCTTAGCTTTCGCGCAAAAAGCATCTCCTCCTGCGATTATCCATCGCAGAAAACATCTATTGTAACTACCGCAGTAGCAGTGTTTTCCTGTATCGAAAGGACAGTGAAAGGTACAATGGTTCTTGCGAATATCAAGATTACAAAAGCTAAATACTTTTGTATGAAAGCAAAATTTGACAACTTAATACACTACTCTTTTTAGTAAGCCTGAGCAAACCAAACTGTATGTTTCGCTTCATTTCCACAGCAAATACATGTAGTTTTCGTAGTTGGTGGGTTAAATGGAATGTTACGAGAAGTATATTTTGTCTCTTCTTTCACTTTTTCCTCGCATGCATCGGCTCCACACCATCCAGCAAGAATCCAGCCAGGAATAGATCCGTTTTCCTTGGAAATGTTAATATGCTGCTGTAAATCCTTCAGTGTATCGATATTTGTATGAGCGTTTTCATCACGGAATTTACGTGCTTTATCGAATAATCGACTTTGCATTGTTGTTAGTTCCACTTCAATTGCTGCAACAATGTCGTTCAGGTCAATGGATTGCTTGTCCTCTTCATCTCGTGCTTTTAACAATGCCTGGTTTTTCTCTAAGTCACGTGGTCCTAGTTCAACTCGAACTGGTACACCTTTCAATTCCCATTCATTAAATTTGTAGCCTGGTGATTGGTCCGAATCATCTAGACGTACTCGAATTCCCTTGTTCTTAAGGATTGCAAAGATGTCATCTAGTTTCCCCATAATTTCAGGGTTCTTTTTCCATGGACCTACAGGTATTAAGACAACTTGGGTCGGTGCAATTCGTGGCGGCAAAATTAGACCCTGCTCATCACCATGAACCATAATTACTGAACCTATTAAACGTGTGGAAGTCCCCCAGGATGTTGTGTGTACATATTCATGCTGATTGGCTTTATTTAAATATTTAATATCAAAGGCTTCAGCGAACTTTGTCCCTAAATAGTGAGAGGTACCAGCTTGTACGGCCTTGCCATTTTTCATCATTGCTTCGATAGAAAATGTATCTACTGCGCCTGCAAAACGTTCAGAAGGTGTTTTTTGTCCATCGTAGACAGGAATGGCAAGTAAACCCTCTACTACCTCCTTATAGATAGCTAACATTTGCATTGTTTCTTTTCGTGCATCCTCTTCATCAATATGTGCTGTATGACCCTCCTGCCACAAAAATTCAGATGTTCGAATGAACGGAAGTGTTTTTTTCTCCCAACGAAAAACATTTGCCCATTGATTAATTAAGACCGGCAAATCACGGTAACTTTTAATCCAATTCGAATAGAGATGGCCAACCATCGTTTCAGAAGTTGGACGAAGTGCTAAACGTTCTTCTAATTTTTCGCCGGCTGCCTCCGTTACCCAAGGAAGCTCAGGTGAGAAACCTTCGATATGATCTTTTTCTTTTTGGAAGAAGGATTCAGGGATTAGCATAGGGAAATAAGCGTTGCGATGACCTGTTTCTTTAAAACGACGGTCCATCTCTTCTTGAATATGTTCCCAAATTTCATAGCCATCTGGTTTAAATGCGATACAGCCGCGAACTGGTGTATAATCCATTAAGTCTGCCTTTTGGATTGTCTCGATGTACCATTTTGAAAAATCATTTTGTTGTGTTGTCATATTTTCTCCTCCATTTTTGTAACTTTACCTACTGAAAAAATAAAAAGCACAAAGCTGTCCTCCAAATAAGGACGTCTTTGTGCCGACTAAACGTGGTACCACCTTGAATTTAGTTTTAAGAAAACCTTAAAACCCTCTAACGTTTTGTAACGAAAACGACTCGGTTATGTTTGCATAACATCTCCGTGGTAGGTTTCAGATAAGAAGCGGTGATATAGCTCTCAGCAATTGCTATATTCTCTGTTTCACTATTCTTACTTACTTGGCCACATCAACAATTTATATTTTATATAACTTTAGCAAAACAGTTGAATGATTTCAAATATTTCATTAAATACAATTATTTTTCGGGAAATATCAGAAAATAGACTTTACTTCCCTGTGACCAAATTGCTTCTATCTAGCCAAAAAAAGAAAACAGTAAAACTTACTCTTCATTTGTTGTAAAATTGCTTTTCATAATAAAGTAACCATAAACACTTAGAGGATCTTGCCCTAAATTAAGGTCAAGATCCTCCACATTGTCTACATGTAACTATCATCTACTATCAGTTTCGTAAAGTCCTCTACCGATAATGGTTTACTGAAATAATAGCCCTGTACGTACTCACAGCCATGTTCACGCAGCACGTTTAATTCTGCTTCTTCCTCGACACCTTCTGCTACTACTTGCAGATTTAAGGCATGCGCTAGAGAGATCATAGCTGAAATCATGGCAATGCCTGATTTTTCAGGCACGATATCACGGACGAATGCACGATCTATTTTTAAAACATCTACTGGGAATGTTTTTAAGTAATTTAGCGACGAATAACCAGTTCCGAAATCATCTAATGAAATCGTAATACCAAGTGCTCTTAATTGCTTAATTGTATTAATTAAGTCTTCCGTATAATCTAACATACTCATTTCTGTAATTTCGATTTCTAAGAAGAGTGGATCAATTTTTGTTTCTGCAATCACTTCATGTATCATTGCGACAAAACCTGTCGTACTAATATGAATCGGGGAAATGTTCACGGCAACACGTAAGTTTAAATTATGTACTTTATTCCAAGTGCGTGCCTGAGCAGATGCTTTTTTTAACACCCATACCCCTATATCATTAATGAGCCCACATTCCTCAGCAAATGGAATAAAGCGATCCGGTGGCATATGACCTAGTTCAGGATCATGCCAGCGAAGTAATGCCTCCATGCCAATCACTTTATTCGTTTTTAAATTAATTTTTGGTTGATAATGTAATTCTAAAATATCTTTTTTTAATGCTTGATGTAATTTTGTTTCAAGTAATAGCCACTTATCATTGATTTCCTCCATGTTAGGACGATATAAGCGAAATTGATTACCGCGTGTAGATTTCGCAGCATACATAGCGATATCTGCATTTTTCAATAATTCCTCAACAGAGTTTGCATGATCTGGGAAAATACTAATTCCAATACTAATACTTGCGTAAAATTCAAACGTTTCAACAATAAAACTCTCATTAAAGACGCTGATTATTTCCTCGGCTTTTTCCTCAATACGGTCAACATCGTTTAGTATAATAACAAATTCATCACTGTTGTGGCGGTAAATAGAATTGGATGTATAATCAACGTTGCGTAAACGATTCGCCATTTCCACTAAGAACATATCCCCGATGATATGACCAAATCCATCGTTAATGTTTTTAAAACGATTTACATCAATGAAAAACAACGCAAACTTCTCACCTGTGCGTCGAGATTGATGGAATTCATTTTCTAAACGTTGTTCTAACTTACGACGATTTGGTAGCCCCGTTAATTCATCGTGATAAGCAATATGGGTTATCTTTTTTATATCCTTTTGGGCAGTAATATCGACTCGTATAGCAATATATTGATACGGTTTGCCATTGTCATCAAGAAAAGGAATAATCGTTGTCTTCACCCAGTAAAGACTACCATCCTTCGCGCGATTACAGACCTCGCCATTCCACATGTCACCCTTGCCTATAGTTTTCCACATCTCTCTAAAGAAAGATTTTGGGTGGAATCCTGAATTGAGTAAACGGTGATCTTGCCCTAATAATTCTTCACGAGTATATTTAGAAATTTTGCAAAAATGATCATTAACAAACGTAATTCTCCCAGTTCGATCTGTAATTGCTACAATGATTGAACTATTCATTGCTGAAAAAATATCTTGTAATTCTTTCAGACTGTAGTTAATTTGATTGATACTACTAGGCATGATATTCGTCATTTTCATTCTCCGTTCATTAGAAGGGTTTAGTACTTTTGCTTTATATTTAAATGGGGTATAAAGTTATGGGATATCGCCCTTTATTATGTAATTATATTATAGTCTTAGAAAAGCAGTTAATTCAACCCAAATATCAAAACATTCAAATCTATATTTGATGGTTTTCAATATAATAGACCTCAAAAACAAGGTCTTTTAACTTACTTATAACGTTTGTTTTTGAACACTTTAATTACCTTAGTGCTATTTATATGTTATGTTTAGTCTATTTACCTTTAGAACATATGAACTTTCTGTAATTTTACGATACTTGAATATTTTCTTCATTTATGTTATATCCAAAAAATGCCTTACTGTCACATATAGGCAGTAGGCATTTTATAAGCTAAGAGACTTCATATTCTATTTGACCTCCCAATGTTTTGGCACGTTCATTGTAGGCATCTAGTTGCTCCTGAGATAAGTTTAAAATATAATAGTGAAAATTTATTGGCTCTAATCCGTGTTTCTCACATACTTGACGATAAAAATCATAGCCTTCTCGATAATCTGTCATCCTAATAACTCCCTTTCGTTTGTGCAACTTCGTTATTATATTCTAATTACTCTTGTGATAATTGATGGATATGTCGTGTTCTATAACAGAATTGTTTTTTTGTTAATAATATATAACAGTTAGTTTGCTGTGTCAATAAATTTTCTGGTATTTCTTTCAAATATACGAAAGCCCAATCCATTTAAATTAGTATGGCTAGGCTTTTCATAAAATATTCACGTCGGCTTCCGTCATAACCACATCCTTTAATCACTCCTTCTAAATTCCTAATTGTTTCGCTTGCATATTATAAGCTGAAAGTTGCTGCTGCGATAGCTGTAGCACAAAATAGCGGAATGAAATTGGCTCTAAACCATAACGCTCACACATCTCACAATAAAATTCATAACCATCACGATACTTTGACATTAGAATTCCTCCTCTAACAAAACTGTTTTATAACAGTTATTTTTATTTTCATTTAATATATAACAGATGATTTATTTCGTCAAGTTTTACAAAAAAATGATTAAAAATAACTTTTAAGTCTTAATTTCATGCATAAATAAGCCATTGTTTTGAAAAAAGAATGATCAAAACAATGGCTCTCGTCATTTTCGAATATTAAAGACATTAAGGAAGTAACTCTACCTTTACCTTTAGTTTTATATTTGCAGGAGGCTCTTCCTCTTCTACAACGTAAGAGATAACATAAGCTCCTTCAGGAAATCCGTCAAAAACCTTTTCAAAACTTTCGTTACTTTTTAAAACACCATTTACAACTTTTGTTTCTTTATTTACGTTTCGAATTTTGTATATAAAGCTCTCAGTACCAGTGTTTGCTAAGGATATTTTAAATGGAACATCTCCCTCATAAGTAAAATATGATTTACTTTCACCTATCGGAGCCGCTATCTCTTCATCAATTTCAATTGGGTAAGACGTTCGTACTGATTCTTCGTCAGTGATATCCTCAACAATAGGTTCACTTTTTACAACCTCTGATGTTACTTTTGAAGCTTGTACTTCTGTTTTAGTTGAAAATGTATTGCACCCTGATAAGAGTACAAGAAACGTACATATACATGCTAATTTATAAATCTTCATAACTTCTCCTATCTAAAAATAGTAAATAATGATAATTATACCATAAAACACAAAAAAGAAGGAAAGGCTCGTTGCTCTTTCCTTCCCTTTATGTCTATTTATCAAGCACTTTTGTTGATCACGAGAAATTGGAGCTTCACCATATATTCTTCAATAATCTAATAATCATTCTAGGAATAAAAATTAAGATGTTCCAGATTATTTCTAATGCGATTGAATTTTTAATTTCTTTTATAATTTTTTTAACATAATGTCTTACTTTTCTTTTTTTCATTCATTGTTTTCCTTTTCTAGCTTAGTTCATTAGTGCTCAACTTTAATTAATGCTTTGATTTCTTTGATTTGTCCAATATGTCGTTGTTCATGAAAATAAATTTGTTCTACCCATTGATCAAGAGGTAATTCACCAATGGCAGGATGCTTCACGGATTTTTCAACTAATATTGATGGATCTTCAATTGTATCAAGGAAAGCCGTTAATTTTTTTCTTGAATCGTCTAACAACTCAATAATTTGCTGAACTGCAAAAAAGTCTTCAGCTGGTTCAACAATTTTTGGTGCTGTAATTTTCTTTGTTCTATCTATAATAAGTTGAACATTTTTACGTTCCATTTTTTGCTTATTACCTTCTTGTTTTAATCCCCATGCAATCGCTTTTACTGAAGACTCCTCCACTAAAACTAAGTGATGGCAAACTTGGGCAATACTCCAACTGTTCGCATCAGGCTTAACATTCAATTGAGTATCACTTAATAATTTAATTTCCTCTATTAAGTTATTTCTTGTTTCATATAAATGATCGTTTATTAACTGATTCATATGGTATCTCCTCCACTAAAGTTTTTTACTCCCTTTTCTGTATATGTTTTATACGATGTGAAGTATTCGTTTACCAGTCTTTGCAGATTTTCGAATTGTATCTAACAACCGATGCAGTTTGACAGCATCATTAAAATTTGGAATTTGCTTTGTACTCTGAATAATATCTTTTGCCAACATCGTATAAGCTTGATTCACATAGCCTATAGCGTCATTATTTATTTCTGATGGAATGTTTACTTCTTCATATAAAACATCTTTAAAGTTATGCAAATTATTAGGATGTATCATTTTTTCAACGATAAGGTTACCAAATTGAACATGACCATAGGAATTTTTCTGTGTTAAGCGAAATGCTCCCTTTTCTCCCCTAATTTCTAATTGAAAAGCAGGATAAACTCCACCTTGTATATGTACAGATGCTGAAGTACCATCAACTAGCGTCCCGTTTATTAATATTTGGTCAGCTGTATTTTTTTCTGTTGTCTTGCCTGTTTCTTGTATGAGCGCTTCAGTAAAATGGACATTCATTGTAGCCGATAATTCTTTGAAATCACCTAAAATATAACAGAGGACATCTAAAGAGTGGCCACCGTTAATGGAAAGAAGGGTTGCACCATTATTTTCGTGTAAAAGATAACGGCTTTTTTCATCTGTTATTCCCCCTTTCCCTTGTGTAGCAACTTGCATAGTACAGGAAATAACCTTACCGATATCCCCTTGTTGAATTGCTTGTTTTAAATAATTTACCTCTGGAGATTGCCTTCCCTGTAGTCCAATTGCGTGATGAATATTTCTTTCGTCTGCCAATTTAGCCATTTTTTTAGCTTGCTCCGTATTGATAGCTAGTGGCCATTCACAATAAATATGTTTATTTCCATCTAATACTGCCATCACAGCATCATAATGATGAGGGACCTTGATACTCACTACTACTAAGTCGACATCTTTCGATTGAACCAATTCCTTATAGTTTGTGAAAGCATGAGGAGCATTCAAAATTTTGGCACTTTCTTTAGCGGTATCCATGTTCGAAGTTCCGATTGCTGTTAGTTTGTAAAAGGGATTGTTCTTCAAAGCTGGAATATGTGTTTGACTTGCCCATTGATTATTCATGGATCCACCTATAATCCCTACTTTTATTATTCTATTTTCCATTAACGATTCCTCCAAAACTTTTAAAATATTATTAACTTTATACAGTATAATGAAAACGGGACATCATATTAAATGTTAATTTATGATGGTGCTATCACTTTTTTTGATGGATGTGAATGGAAATGGATATTGAAAACATGAAAGCTTTTGTATCAGTTGCAGAACTAAAAAGTATATCTGCTGCTGCCACTAAATTGAATCACCTACAATCGAATATGACGGCAAAAATTAAAAAAATTGAAAACCATTATAACCAAGAATTATTTATTAGAAATTCTAAAGGTGTAACACTAACGAAAGAGGGAGAAAAAATATATCATCAATTTAAGAAATTATTGTTTGTTTGGGAAGAAACAGAAAATATGATGAAAAAACATGATGAAAAACTCCGAGTAGGTACGATGATTTCAATGGGAGGAACTCAAATATCCTCAGCTTTAAATAAGCTTTATCAAACATACCCTGATTTATCGGTAACTTTAAAAACAGGTTCAACAGAGTTTATAGAAAATCAAATTCTCCTAGGAAAAATTGATGTAGCATATACGATTGGATCATTAAAAAATAATAATATAAAGTATAAAAAAGTAGCTATTGAAGAAATGGTCGTCATAGGTTCAGGTATTGATCGGAGTACAATATTCGAGGACTTTATAAGTGAACAAAACTTACTTGTTCTTTCTGAAAACTGTTTGTATCTTTCAATATTACAAAATATCTATAGGAGTCTAAGTATTACGCATGGAGAAATTATTGAAGTGGGCGATTCAGAAACGTTAATCCAATTTGCCATGATGGGCATGGGAATAACTTTAGTTTCTAAACGTATAGCAAGTCGATATAACATTGAACAATACTTAGATATACCTTCATCATTTAGATATGTTGATTTATATTTAATTACTCGTTTCAACCACGAATTTACGCCAATTGAAAGACAGTTTATTGAGCTAACAAACTCTATCGATGACAAATTATAGTGCTAAAAAGCCGATTCCTTTATGTAAGGATAATCGGCTTTTTTGTTGCACTGTGTTATTCAATGAACTGCTCTCTAGTACGAACAATATTAAATGGATTATTTTCGAGTACATGTTGTAGCTCTTCATCTTCAATATGTGTATAAATTTGCGTCGTTGCAACACTTGAATGCCCCAGTATATGCTGAAGGCTTCGAATATCTGCCCCTGATTTATACATCATTGTTGCGGAAGTATGACGTAACTTATGTGGTGTCAGTCGTTCTTTTTGAAGTCCAGATTGCTGATTAATTTGTTTAACGATTTTTGCGACGGTTTGACGGGTAAAGCGTGTTCCCTTTTGTGAGACGAAAAGAGGCTCCTCTTCCTCACCTTTATATTGTGTCTTTCCGCTATTTTCATAGTCTGCAAGTGCCTGGATGCAGCTATCATTCAAATAAACTGTCCGTTCTTTATTCCCTTTACCAACAACAGTTAAGTAGCGTCCTTGTATAGATGACCTATTTAGCTGACAAAGCTCTGTCACACGTATCCCTAAATTTAAGAAAAACATCATCATACAATAATTCCTTGGTGAAGCACGATTTGGCTGGATACCATCGATAAATTGTGTGGCTTCCTCGATATTCATATAGATAGGTCTTTTCCGTCCTATTTTTGGTGTTTCTAATTCATCTGCCGGATTTTCCTCAATAAGACGACGTTTCCCTTTCAGGTATTTAAAAAATGATTTCAACGTTGCTACTTTACGTGCTCTCGCAGATGCGGAATTCCCGCGCTGCACCTCGCAATATTCCATAAATAAATAAAGATCCTCCAGTGTCATTTCTCGAATATCTTCTATTAAAATAGTAGAAATATCTATTTTCGTTAAATCTGATAAATCAATATCATTCTGGATTGCTATGTAGAAACGGAAAAATAATGTCAAATCATATTCATATTCTTTTCTTGTGCGATGAGACTTCCCTTTAATCGTCGTTAAATAAACAAGGAAATCTCTCATTATTTTAGGAAGCTTCGTCTTTTCCATAAAATCACCTCTATTTTCTCTATTTTACCACGAAAAAACGTTCCCAAATATAAATTTGGGAACTTTATGGTGAAAAAAATGCCCTTTTTTACATTTAAGAACAAACATTCTGTTTATATGCGATAAAAAAGATGATTCTCTTTTAGAAAGAAAATCACCTTTTTTAAAAGTTTTTTGAAAGTTTCACGATTTAGGTATAAAACGCGAAAAAAATGAATATTTAAATCTAGTGAGTTAAATGCTATGAGACGATTCGAAAAACGGAAAGACGGGTAACTATACGTGTCGATTCTTCTCACAATGCGCATGGTATTATTTGGTTTTTGTCGATTTCAGACGCATTATTTACCGGTGCAAAAGCGAAGCGACAGCAACACGGTTTTATCTGTGCGAAAGCGAAGCGACAGCAACAATAAATGTTTTCTGTGCGAAAACCGTTACTTAACAAAAATACTATACGTCCCATCTACTTGTTTTGCTACAGACCAGTTCGTTGATAGCATAAGTTGAAGCTTCTCGATAGTTTCTTCATTACAAGTTAGATGCTGAATTCCTGTTTCTAATAATTGATAATTCTTACCTTCTTCTAATTGGAAACGAAGATACAGTAAACGTTGAATGCCTGGCAAAGTTACATATTTGATACGGTAGTTGCCATGCAGAGCGTTCAAGAACGATTGTTTCCCTTCTTGATAAAGTGCCATTGTTTCGGAAAATTCATAGTTTGGTACTTTTTCCTGCCAAACTGATATATCCCCTGCTTGCAATGTGCGTACAATTTCCTCATCAGTAAAATCTAATTTTGAAAGCTTGTCTAGCTCATAGGCTTGCATTAAATTAATGATTGTCATTTTTTTAGCTCCTTTTATGTATTCATTTTAAGTTTAACACGTTTTCTCTACTACTTAAATTCGGAGGGCGATCCATATGATGAAATTCTATGAATCTGGTTTGTTTTTTGATGAAATGTTCGATGGCAATCAACCGAAGTCTCATTATCGGTCTTTCCATAATAAGCTACATGCTTTCACAAAGGAGCAATTAGAAGAAAAATATCAGCAAGCACACTCAAGATTTCTTAAACAAGGTATAACATTTACCGTATATGGTGCACAAGGTGGAACAGAGCGTACAATGCCCTTTGATTTTATACCTATAATAATTCCACATGAACAGTGGGAAGAAATTGATGCTGGTATGAAGCAGCGTGTAAAAGCCTTAAATTTCTTTTTACATGATGTCTACCATGAACAGCGTATTGTTGAGGATGGGCTTATTCCGATACAGCTCATCGAAAACAATCCATATTATTATAAAGAAATGCTTGGTGTAAAAGTACCTATCGATAATCATATTTTTTTAGCTGGTATCGATTTGATTCGTGACGAAAATGGTATTTACTACGTGTTAGAAGATAATTTACGAAATCCTTCAGGAATATCTTATGTTTTTCAAAATCGATCTGCTATGAAGGAAGTGTATCCTGAATTTTTCTCTAAACATACGATCCAATCTCTTGATAAACAAATGGCCTTTATGAAGAAGGTACTCCTTGCTCACCGGCCACCCGGCATGAAGCCAAATGTAGAACCTAAAGCTGTCCTCTTAACAGCAGGCATGTATAATTCGGCATATTACGATCATGTTTTCTTAGCACAACAGCTCAATATTCAGCTTGTCGAAGGACATGATTTAGTGGTCCGAGACAATAAGGTATACATGAAGACAATCTACGGTCTAGAGCAAATTGATATTATTTATCGACGAATTGATGATGATTTCTTAGATCCTATTGTTTTTCGTGAAGATTCTTTACTTGGAGTTCCTCATATTATGGATGCTTATAAGGCTGGAAATATTGCTATTTTAAATGCTGTTGGTAACGGTGTTGCTGATGATAAAGCGATGTATGCCTATGTACCAGATATGATTCGCTACTACTTGAAAGAGGAACCTATTTTAAACAATGTGAAAACCTATCATCTAGCTGATGATAGACATCGAGCTTGGGTCCTTGAGCATATGAAAGAGCTTGTCATAAAAAACGTTAGTGCCTCTGGTGGTTATGATATGTTAATTGGTCCACATGCGAGTGATGAAGAAATGGCTATTTTCAAAGAAAAAATTATAGAAAACCCATCTCAATACATTGCACAACCAACAATTAACTTGTCTAGAGCACCAGCCTTCCAGGATGGGAGATTCTATCCTTGTCATGTCGATTTACGTGTTTATGTGATGAAGGGCGAGGATATTTATGTGCTTCCAGGAGGTTTATCGCGTGTAGCATTAAAAGAAGGATCTTTAGTCGTGAATTCTTCTCAGGGCGGAGGAGCAAAAGATACATGGATATTAAAGGAGGAATTGCAGTATGCTAAGTCGAGTAGCCGATGCACTATACTGGATGGCACGATATAGTGAACGATCACAAACGAATGCACATATATTACAAGTACAGCTGTTGAATATGTTGGAGCAATCTGGCAAAGAAAATGAATACATTGATCATTGGGAAGCGGTGTTGAATATTTGTGCCTCGAAGGAAGAGTACTTGACCTTTTATGAATCGATTCGTGTCAATACACTTATCGAATATCTACTCTTTTCTAATAATAATAGTAACGCCCTTCATGCTACTTTACGTGCGGTTAGAGAAAACGCTCGTGTAGCTCGAGATAGCATCCCCATTGAACTTTGGGAATTACAAAATGCCTTTTATTTATCCTTACAGCAAGAAATATTGGGACGAGAAAGACCAATTCCACTAACCGTACTTAACTCTTTTTTGCAAAATGTTCGAAAGACTTCTTTGACGGTTACAGGGCTTATCGAAGGCTCGATGGATCGAGATTTACCCTTTTATTTCATGCAAGTTGGGAAATGGTTAGAACGTGCAGAAAAGACGATTCGTATGGTTTTAATTATACTGGAGCAACATAGGGAAATAGCCATCTCCTTAATAGAAGCGGACGGATCATTTTTACTCGATTTATCAGGGGCGACGGAGTCTTATTTGCAAAAGCATCGCCAAACCAATTTACTTTGCGTTATTCAATATTTATTACATGATAAGCATTTCCCTCGTTCAGTGATGTTTTGCTTACAAAAATTAGAAGAAGCATTTATTTGTTTAGAAAACAATCCTCTTTCAGCAAAGTTTTTAGAGCTTCATACCCCATTAAAAAGTTTATTATTTGCCATGATGAATGTAGATTTATGGAATATTACATTAGAGGAAACGATTTTATTAATGGAGGAAAGATTGTGTCAATGTATTGATTTTGGCAATACATTTGTAACAATTTATCATTTATATGAACCCAGCGTACAACCTTGAAAGGAATCAACCACAGCTCCCTTTCAACAAGCAAGTCAGTAATCCAAAGGAAGCGGACACAATGAAATTTGAAATTCAACATACTAATATTTTTCAATATGAGTCTGAAGTCGATCAAAGCCTAAATACAATCCGCTTAAAGCCAAGGGGCGATGAGCGTCAGCGCTTATTATCCTATCGAATTGCCATTACACCTTCATCTTTAACGCGTGAGCATACAGATATATGGGGCAATACGGTTGGCACTTTTTATATACCTGAGCAGCATCAAGAGCTAGAAATTCAAACGACCTCTATTGTCAGCATTCAACGTGCACCATTTATTCATCGCATTCAATATTCACCAGAAATGCAGACCATTTTTCACTCGCAACTGTTTTATGAGCATTATTTGCCCTATTTAAAGTCTACGCACTTTACGTATATGACAGAAAATCAGTTAGAGGAAGTTTATCATGCAATTGGTCATGCTGAAAATCCTGTACTATTTTCATTAAATTTAATGCAATATTTATATTCGACTTTTGAATACTTCCCTGGTGCAACCAATGTTACGACAACGGCAAGTGAAGCATTCGTCCAAAAGCGAGGTGTTTGTCAGGATTTCACACATGTCATGCTTGCGGTGCTAAGAGCTAAAGGAATTCCAGCTCGTTATGTTAGCGGTTATTTATACGTCGATGAAAACTCTGCCTTGATCGGTGATATTGCAACCCACGCTTGGGTAGAAGTCATGATACCGGGAATCGGTTGGATTGGTCTCGATCCAACTAATAATGTAGAAGTATTAGAAAATCACATTATTTTATGCATTGGCCGTGATTATTCCGATATAAGCCCTGTTGAGGGTGTTTATTCCGGTGGAAAGCATGATTTAACAGTTAAAGTGAGTGTCAAAGCATTGAATCACTTGTAACAAAAACGTGTAATGTTTTAAATTAAAACCCCTGATTTTTCTACGCTAGGCAGAAGAATCAGGGGTTTTATTAAGATCTATTGTTTTCGGATTTTAATCTTCAATTAATGCCATCTTAAACTATACACCTCTTTTATTCCCCCAAACAAGGGTATGCAACTGTGGCAGTACTTTAACATCTCTTAATTCCTCATCCTTAATCACTCTATCAATCAGCGCATGATATTTATCTAATAAATGTATAATTAATCGTGAATTGTCAGTTGTCGTGAGATCATCATTACCGACTTGGAGATAAAAAGGAATCATCGGATATCGATGGTGAATTTGTTTAGCATAATCGTAATCCTCTTGATTAAAAACGACTATTTTGAGGGATATATGGTGATTACTGTTTCGATTTTTAAGTTTTTCGAAGATATTAGAGAGCACCGAATAGTCAGTGGTCATTCCAGAACTAGGTGGCTTTGGTGAGATTGTCAGTTCATCAATCTCATACATCCATTTTTGCCACCTACTTCCCTGTGTTTCCACCCCGACTTTTATGTCGTTTTCTTTTAAAATTGCAATGAGCTCTTCCAAATTTTGATGGAGTGCAGGATTGCCGCCTGAAATCATGACAAATGAAAAGCCACTGCCTCCAAGACGCTTCAACTCAGACCAAATCTCTTCCGCTGTCATTTGGACAATAAGATGTTTTCCGCTGCCATCCCACGTAAACGATGAATCACACCAAGAACAGGAATAGTCACAGCCGGCAGTTCTCACAAACATTGTCTTCTGGCCAACTACCATTCCCTCGCCTTGAATCGTCGGTCCAAAAATCTCGATAACAGGTATCTTACTCAACTTCCATCCACTCCCGTCTCGCTTCTGCATAGCTTGTCGGAGTTTCATATAGCCGGATAAACTCTACACGCGCACCGTTATATCTTTGTTCATCAAGCAAAGCCTCAGCCAACTTTTCGTAAATCCAAACAACAATGTTCTCAGCCGTCGTATTCATAGGTGGAAGCGTTTCATTTAAATAACGGTGATCCAAATGAATCTCTATTTTTTCTTTCCATATTCCTTTTATATCGCCAAAATCAATCATCAAACCGCGTTCATCTGTGTATCCACTCAGTCCTAAAACTACGCGGTACGTATGGCCGTGCAGGTTTTTACATTTCCCCTCATAATTATGTAAATGATGAGCAGCATCGAAGGTAAATTCTTTGCTTACAAGAACACGCTTTGCATGATAGTTCAATTGATTTCTTTGAATATCTTCATCTATTTTTTGGAGCTTTTCGACGATTCTGAAATCTGACATACCTTAAGACTCCTTCCTATAACTTAAATACTCATCAAGCCCTTTTTTTCGCAGTTTACATGCTGGGCATTCACCACAGCCATCTGCTATTACACCGTTATAGCAAGTCAACGTTCTTTCCCGAACAAATTCAAGTGCCCCAAACTGATCAGCAAGCTCCCATGTCTGTGCCTTATTCAGCCACATCAACGGTGTATCAATCACAAAGGAATCATCCATCGATAAATTTAACGTTACATTCAAGGATTTAATAAAAACATCTCGGCAATCCGGATATCCGCTAAAATCCGTTTCACAAACGCCAGTTACAATATGCTTAGCTCCTACTTGACTCGCTAAAACGCCCGCAAATGATAGAAACAGAAGATTTCGACCAGGTACAAAAGTCGATGGAAGCTCACCATTTCCTCCGTCTACTACTTTTATATCTTGTCGTGTCAATGCATTTGGAGCAAGCTGATTCAGGAGTGACATATCAAGAATGTGATGCTTGACACCGAGCTCCCCTGCTATCACCTTCGCACATTCAATTTCAAGACGATGCCTTTGGCCATAATCAAAAGTTACTGCCTCAACCTTTTCAAAACGTTCTTTTGCCCAGAACAAACAGGTTGTACTGTCCTGACCTCCACTAAATACAACAATCGCTTTTTCCTGTTTCATCTATAAAAACTCCCTTATATCGAAGAAGAAAAAGTGCTACTTTCTTCTTAGTTTTTTAACGAATATTGTGTACCTTGGTTACCCAATAATATTAAATCCCTCAACCTTCTTCATGGCTTCGGCCAGACATAAAAAAACCTCCTTGTAAAATGTTTCCCAACACTTTTCAAGAGAGGCATCACCAATCATTCTATTAAAACATAAGTAAAAACATAGAAAAAAGCCACGTCCTATATGGACATGGCATATTATCATGTTTCCATAGTTTTTTATAGAGGGTATCAGCTATGAACCTCTCCCGTTCTAGTCCGGGCATTCTTTTCTTCAATATAATACAAAAAATAGTACAAAACGTCAAATTGATTTTTTTATAAAATCTTCCCATAAATGCTTCAACGGAAAATCCACTGTTATTCTACCCTATATTTTAGCAGAACACTAACCATTTTGCTGAGCTTAGATTCATTAATATTTTTTCGAACAGAATAACCAGTGAGGATTTATATTTATATTCACATTGCCTCAATAAATCACAATTCCATTGTCTAGAACAGATTTATTTTGCGCCTGATTTCCTAAAATATATAGCTTTTTCAAATTGGGCAAATTCACTAAAGGCTCTACATTTGATATAGCATTATTTTCCAAATGAAGCACCTCAATTTGTTGCCAATTTTCCATAAAACTTAACGATTGTAGTGAACTATCTTGTATAGTGAATGAACGCAAAGCTGAAAAGCCAGCAAAGTAAGGCATAACCTTATCAACTTCATACACCCAGTCACCATTACCTATTCGGAAAGATACATCATTCAAAGTTAAATGTTCCAGTTTGTTGTTATTAAACGAATTTTGACTATTAATTTGAAACTTACACTTAGTACAATTTAACGTTTTTACATGCTGTAAATTGAATAATTCACTCGTCTCTTCATAAAAAGTGGTCTCATTTAACTTTATTGTTTGCAGATTTGGGAGACGATTTAAAGAACCGATGCCTATAAAATCGCCAGACTCCATTGCTGTAAGTTGTTCTAGCTGTGGGTATTTCAGTAATTCTGCTCCATTCAAATACGACTGTGCTCCACTTATATCAACCGTCAAATCTTTTAAAGCTGGTGCCTCTAACTTGGGTAGGAAAGTACTTTTTAATTCCGCTTTTTTTAAATGAGGTGCTACAATCGATGCTATTTGGCCACTATAACCAGTTATCGATAAATCGGTCAGTGAAGTCAGGCTGTTCACAATATCAAGCAATTCTAATTTATAAAGAGAAGCTAAACGCAGTTTTGTCAATGAAGACTTTTCTCTAAGGCGTTCGACATTCGTAATATCCATATTTTCAAGATCAAGCGATTGCAAGTTGGGCATGTTTTGTATAAAATCAAGCGTTTTTAAATTTTTTACCGCTGTAAGTTTCAATTCTTGTAATTGATTCAGTGAATAGAATGAGCTAAAATCTGTCGCTTCACTAAAATCTATTGTTAACGACTCTAAATCAGTTAATGAAGACAACCACTTCAAATCGTTGGCAAATCTTAAAGACAATGATTTTAACGGCAGTTTATTCAGAAGAGGGAAGTCTGTAACCGTCTCGGTGTAATACGAAATTTCAAGTGATTGAAGATTAGGAAACTCTAATAATAAAGCAAGCTCTTCATTACTTCTAATTTGAATAGAGAGCTCTACAACATTAGACTTATCGCTAAAATATTCAGCAATTTTACTAAAAGATTCATTAAAGCTACCTGTATAGCTTTTTAAACCTTCTAGATGTCGGAAGCTTACATTTTCACTTTGTGATATTTCATAATCGCCCATTAAATTCAATACCGTCAGACCAGTGAAGGCTTCAAAATCTTTTTGTTCGATTTTCTGTGTATTTAATAATTTATCCATAATAATATAGTTAGAAATTTCGGCTTGCTTATTTGTAAATGGATCGTCAAGACTGTAATCAAAATGCCACTGATTTTCAGAATAGTAGGCTGCCAAATAACGGATACTTGCGATTTCTTCTTTAGTCGGCATAGCCTCACCTTTATCAAAAATATCTTTTAAAAAGAATAAAAGAACTTCGCTTTCAGGCATTTTCCGAACAGGTATGTCCTCATGGTTACCATATTCTGTTTGATTGCCGCTCAAAAGAAAATAGCCAAGGAATACACAAAGGATGACAATCGGTATCATTAAAAGCGCTTTTAAATTCGTTTTTGGACGTGTAGCTTTATTCGCAGAAGTTGTACCATAATAATTATTAATCGTCTGATCAACATAATAAACTTTATTCTCTTTCAACATTATTTCAGTTTCACAAAAAGGACATTTGAATGATTGTCCCTCTCTATATTCAATTTTTCCATTGCAATTCGGACAATTTAATTTAATGAATTCCACTGGCAATCCCCTCTCCAGCTCTATTATTAATTAAGCTTAGTTGTCTGAAAAATAATTGTCAATATTTCTATTAAATACTATTTATCTTCCACCTTTAGACCTACAACAAAAAAAGTCGCCTCTTGGGCGACTTTTTTGTGTTTATTCACTTTTTTATGCAATAAGTTTAAACTTCTGGTTTACCTAATCTGACGAATTACTTGCATTGCAAAGCGGTTCTTGGACGAAAACTAGTTGTTCCGTCGAAAAGAATACCGAATAATACGATTTCTGAATTAGACTAGTCACTTTCGCAACCAATAAAAGTGCTAACGTTCATCACAATCAAGTGCCTCTTTCACAAATGTAGGAAGTGCGAATGCACCAACGTGTAAATCTGTATTATAATATTTCGTTTTTAGACCAAATTTGTCCCAAGCATCTACTTGTATATCTTTAATTGGATGTAATGCTTTTGAAGCAAATCCGAATAGCCAGTGTCCCGATGGATATGTTGGCATATGGAATTGATATACGCTTGCGATTGGGAAAATACCTTTTATTTTTTTATGTGCTTTACGCATGTTTTCTGCATACTCCGCGAAGTATGGTGATTCGTGTTGGTTAATTAAAATTCCTTTTTCATTTAATACACGGTAACATTCTTTATAGAAAGCTGTTGTAAATAAACCTTCACCGACTGAAATTGGATCAGTAGAATCTACTAATATTAAATCGAATGATTGATCAGCTGCGTTTTGAACGTAAGCTAAACCATCATCGAAAATTATTTCCATACGTGGATCTTCTTCGACACCAGCCGCTGTAATTGGAAGGTATTTTTGGCTTAAACGGAATACTAACTCATCGATTTCAACCATTACTACTTTTTCTACTGATTTGTAACGTAGTACTTCACGAGCCGTACCACCATCACCACCACCGATTATTAATACTTTTTTTATATCTGGGTTGGTAGCGAATGCTGGGTGCGTAATCATATCGTGATAAACGAACTCATCTTTTTCATTGACCATCATCAATTCGTCTAAAGTGAAGAAAGTACCAAACTCTTCACTTTTATAAAAATCGATTTTTTGGAACGGAGATTGTTCACTATGAATTTCTTCGTTGTATCCGATTGAAAATTTACAGTGATTGCTCCATTGTTCTGTATACCATTTCATTAAATCACGCCCTCTAATACTTCTTGTTTCACTAATATTGTATCAATTTTTTGTTCTGCAAATTGGCGGATTTTATCTGCCATTCCACGAGGTACTTCAAATGATTCTGTCTTTTTCGCTTGCAGTTTTTGTTCTAAATATTCTGCTGCTTTCCAAGGACTTACTGAGTCGCCACAAGTGTAAACATCTACAGATGCAAATCCGTATTCGGGCCAAGTATGAATCGTTAAATGTGATTCAGCAATAATTACTGCACCCGAAACACCATATGGGTTGAAATGATGGAAACAAGATTCTACAATTGTTGCCCCAGAATAGTCTGCAGCTTCATTCATAAACTGCTCGATTAAAGCGTTTTGCTCAATAATTTCACTTGGGCAACCATAAAATTCGATTAATACGTGTCTACCTAATGTTGATAATTCAATGCTCATTTATCTATCTCCCTTACGACTGTTATATAATTTTCTTCTTTCGTTTCGTTCAAAACATTCCCAAAATTAAGAAAATAGAAGTTATATAATTCTACTAATTCCTGTGAAATAACTTCTCCGGGGATTACTAGTGGTATTCCCGGTGGATAAATCATTAATGTATCTGCACTAATTCGTCCTACCGCATCATAAATTAAAATTGTTTCTGTTTCAGCATTACACGCCTGTTGCGGTGTCATAGCTAATCTATTTATTTGATTCGCTGTCACATAAGCTGATTGAATCGCGTCTTTTTTAGCGTGATTACATTCTATATCTTTTAACGCATGTACTAATTTACCGATTGTTTCATTCGTATCAACATGACTAATGACTGCCATTATGACATATCCTTCTGCAAGTTCTACTTGAATTCCATACTGTTGTTTCAATATTGTGTAAACTTCAAATCCAGTTAAACCGATATCGTTCACACGAATAACAAGTTTTGTCCAATCATAGGATTGATTGAAATTTTGTTGTACGTATTCAGCTTGTAGTACTTCATAACGTGAATTATTTTCAATTTCTTCAATTGCCGCATCAACAATTGACTTTAAATTGCTATAACGTTGTTGTCCAAACACCGCTAAATCCCTTCGTGCTACATCTAAAGAACTCATTAATAAATAATTTGCACTCGTCGTTTGAAGCATATTTAATACTTTTTGCAAATGCTTCGAATCGATTCGTTTTTCTTGTAGTAAAAGAAGCGAACTTTGCGTTAATGAACCTCCAGTTTTATGCATACTGATCGTTACTGCATCTGCACCAGCACTAATCGCATCGTTTGCATCTAGTAAAAATGTTAAATGCGCTCCGTGTGCACTATCAACAATAACTGTTACATTTTGTTCATGTGCGAGTTTACAAATTTCTTGCAGTTTATTCATCGAACCAAAATATGTTGGATACGTCACAAGTAGAGCTTTCGCTTGTGGATTTTCTGCAAGCGCCGATTTTACATTTTCAACTGAAATTCCGTGTGCAATACCAAAATGTTGATCAACTTCAGGTTGAATAAATACTGGTTTTGCACCACTTAATATAATGCCGTTCATAACTGATTTATGGCAGTTACGAGGAACGATCAATGTATCTCCTTGTTTACATGTCGCTAAAATCATCGCCAGAATACCTACAGTAGTTCCATTTACTAAAAAGTAAGCGTAGTCTACATTAAATGCTTGTGCAGCTAATTGCTGAGCTTCTTTAATAACCGATTCCGGATGACTTAATAAATCAAGCTCCTTCATCGAGTTTACGTCCATTCTTAATGTCATTTCTCCAAGCGTCCATTTTAATGGGTTTTCATGAAGCCCCATTTTATGTCCAGGTACATCAAACGGCGTAACTTCTTGTTTAGCATAATTGACTAAAGCTTCAAATAATGGCATGCGGTCTTGAGTGACTAAAAACTCCTCTGTAGCCACTCGATCTTGCACGCACTCCATTACTGTCCCATAGCAACTGCTAAGAGTTGCTGTAATTCTGAAACTTTGTCTGTTTTTTCCCAAGTTACGTTTACATCACTACGTCCAAAGTGACCATAAGCTGCAACTTGTTGATATTGTGGTTTACGTAGATTTAGCATGTTAATAATGCCAGTTGGCGTTAAGTCGAACAATTGTCGAATCGCTATTAAAATTTCTTCTTTCGCTACTTTTTCTGTACCAAATGTTTCTAAAGCGATACTAATTGGTTCACTTACACCAATTGCATATGATAATTGGATTTCACATTTATCTGCCAAGCCTGCTGCAACAATATTTTTCGCAACGTATCGCGCTGCGTAAGCCGCTGAACGGTCAACTTTTGTACAGTCTTTACCAGAGAATGCGCCACCACCATGACGAGCTGCGCCGCCATAAGTATCAACAATAATCTTACGTCCCGTTAAACCTGCATCTCCGTGTGGTCCGCCTACTACGAAACGACCAGTAGGATTAATTAAAATGCGGAAGTCTTCATTCATACCAAATTGCTTTGCAACAGCTTTAATTACATTTTCTGTAACGTGATCAATAAACGCTACTCGGTCAAAATCATCATCATGTTGTATTGACATTAACACAGTATCAATTTTAGGTTGCATACTATCTGAATAATCAATTGTTACTTGTGATTTCATGTCTGGGCGAGCCCATTTGAATTGACCATTTTTACGCTGCTCAGTTGCACGTTTTACAAGCATATGTGCCATTTCAATTGCTAAAGGCATATAGTTCTCAGTTTCATTAGTCGCAAAACCGAACATAATACCTTGGTCACCTGCACCAACTTCTTTTGTATCGCTTGAAGAATCAACACCCATTGCGATATCAGGAGATTGCGTGTGTACTAAAACTTGTACATTGCAGTTATGACCATCAATACCGAACTGATCATCTGTGTAACCAATGCCGATTAGGGTATCACGGGCAATTTTTTCGATATCTAGTTCTGCTTTTGTTGTGATCTCCCCACCAACAATTACTGTGTTTGTAGTTGTGAATACTTCACATGCCACACGTGATAGCGGATCTTGTGATAATGCTGCGTCTAATACTGCATCTGAAATTTGGTCTGCAATTTTATCTGGATGTCCTTCCGATACAGACTCCGATGTGAATAATACTGTTTCTGACAATTTTCACTGCTCCTAACAAATTTATAGATTTTAGGGCATAAAAAAAAGCTCACCCAATTTTAAGGAAAGCTTCGAATACTATCAGCTGCTGTTCCTCTTATTGTTCACAAAAGATAAATTTTGTGCTCAGGTTCGGCCCACTGGATTTAATTCATGATGAACTAAATTGTTTGGCCACCGTATCTTCGACCCCTCGTCTCAACGGTTATTAATAAGAGCTATATTATTATGCTGAGACTCATATTAAGTCATAAACATTTGACTGTCAATTTATTTTTTATAAATAATCGCTAGGAAAATTAATTCATTTACCCTTTCGAATCAAAAAATACTAAGTGTAACATTTTGTAAATGATTAATGTTTATTATAAAAAATGAATAAAAATGCATTTAGGAATTTTTTATATTAATAATAGAATGAACTCCTATTAAATTTATAAATAGATGTGTCAAAATAACATATTGTAAGCAAAAATTATTTTAGATAAACAAAGAAAATATAGGTAATTTTAGCGTCTTTTATTTATAGAAACCATTTAAATTTCTATAATTCAGAATATTATTTTCAGTCAGTTATAAGAAGACCATGACGATTCTTTGATTTCAAACAAGGTGTGTTGATCAACTAATTTTACACCATATTTATTAAACTGCTAGGTTGATTTCCACCACGGATGCTCGCTTTCCGTGGGTAGTACCTTCACCAAAATCAACAAAAAATGTAGTATTCAAAGTTTTATTATAAAGCGAAAGCCTATCTTTATCTTTCAATGAGGGGGCTCCTCAAATATCGCCACCTCCTTCGTTTATTTATAATTTCTAAATCTCGTTTGGAAAAAGTGTAGTAGGTTCCTAGCACCCACTCATCTTCAGGAATTTGCATAAGGGCCTGCCGCTGTTCTGGTGTAAGCAATTCTCTACCTCTCGCAATTTTCATACAGTATCATCTCATTTCTGTAATTATTCAGTTAATTAGTTCAATTATATATCAATAGAGTGTACTCTATTGATACAAGTGTAGGAGACTGATAAAATCATAGTTAAGAGCTTCTCATAAGACTTGTCTCAAAAATGAGGTGATATTTTGCGAAAAATCGGTTATATACGTGTCAGTTCAACTAGCCAGAATCCTTCAAGGCAATTTCAGCAACTGAACGAAATCGGAATGGATATTATTTTTGAAGAAAAAGTTTCCCGAGCAACAAAAGATCGTGAGCAACTTCAAAAAATGTTAGAGGATATACAAGAAGGTGACATCATTTATGTTACGGACTTAACTCGGATTACTCGGAGTACACAAGATTTATTTGAATTAATCGATAACATACGGAGTAAAAAGGCAAATTTAAAATCCTTAAAAGATACATGGCTAGATTTATCAGAAGATAATCCCTACAGCCAATTCTTAATTACGGTTATGGCGGGTGTAAACCAATTAGAACGTGATCTTATCCGTATGCGGCAGCGTGAAGGGATTGAACTGGCTAAGAAAGAAGGAAAGTTTAAAGGTCGGTTAAAGAAGTACCATAAAAATCATGCAGGAATGAATTATGCAGTAAAGCTTTATAAAGAGGGAGATATGACTGTAAATCAAATTTGTGAAATTACAAATGTGTCTAGGGCCTCATTATATAGAAAGCTATCGGAAAGGAACAGTTGATGAGTTATACCAAAAATCGGAAATATATAATAGAAAATAAATTTCATATAGAGGTGGAATTATATGCCTAAAATTGACAATATGTTAGCAATTCTATGGATGCTTCGTTCAGGTGAAAAAATTACTGCAAAACAAATTTCAGAAAAGTTAGAGATGAATATAAGGACTGTGTATCGTTATATTGATACAATTTCAACAAGTGGCGTACCTATAATTTCAGAACCAGGACATAACGGTGGATACACTTTATTGAACAATTTTATTGAGGCTCCTCTTTTTTTTGATTTTGAGGAGCAAACTTCACTATTTCACGCTGCTGTTTTTGCAGAAGAAGCCGGATATTATGGAGGTGAAGCACTAAATAGGGCCATTTCAAAACTAAGTAAATACTCAAATCAAGAGCAGGAAACAAAGATAAACCAACATTTAACTAGTCTTGAAGTAATAAGTCGATTAAGTTCACTCTCTATGGAACCTTTTTTGAAGGAGTTGGAGCAGGCCGTAGCTGACGGGAACTCAGTAAAAATTCTTTACCATAAAAGTGGCGAAAAGCAATTAAATTATAGATTGGTCGATCCGTACAGAATTATCTATTGGAATAATAAGTGGTATGTGATTGGATTTTGTCATCTTAGGAATGATATCCGTAGTTTTAGAGTAGATCGAATTGAAAGTCTAATGCTAACCGAAAATAAGTTTAACCGGCCAGAAAATTTTTCAGCACGTGACTTTTTTATAAAAAATCTTCTTCCAACTATAGAAGATAAGGAAGGGATTATTTCTTTGGTTATTAATGGGGATAAAAGTGTATTGGCTGATATTTGCCAACATTGGTTTTTAGGACATTATTTACAAGAACGGACTTCAAATCAAGCAGTTTTTCTTCTAGAAAAAGATATGATACATACATATGTACCTTATTTACTTTTACCGTACAATAAATCTATTAAAGTTATTGAGCCAATAAGTCTTAAAAAAAGACTTATTGAAGTTCTGTCGGAATTAATAAAATTTCATCAAGTATGATAACTTCCCTGACGTTAACTGTCAGGGAAGTTATATTATAATAGCTATATCAATTGTGATTGGAGTGTTATTGGATGCAAACAAAAAAAGTTTTTCTATATGTATTTAATACAATGTCGGACTGGGAATATGGATATTTAATTGCTGAACTAAACTCAGGAAGATATTTCAAAAAAGATTTAGCACCTTTAAAAGTAATTACAGTAGGAGCTAATAAAGAAATGATTACTACTATGGGAGGACTGAGCATAAAACCAGATATTTCCCTTGATGAATGTACTCTTGAGAGTAAAGATCTTTTAATTTTACCAGGAGGGACTACTTGGAGTGAAGAAATTCATCAACCTATCTTGGAAAGAATTGGCCAAGCTTTAAAGCTTGGCACTATTGTTGCTGCAATTTGTGGTGCAACTGAGGGCCTCGCGAATATGGGATACTTAGATACTAGAAAGCATACAAGTAATAGCTTAGAATATACTAAAATGGTATGTCCTAACTATAAAGGAGAAAAGTTCTATGAGTTGGGATCTGCGGTATCTGATGCGAATTTAGTTACTGCATCAGGAATAGCTCCTCTGGAATTTGCAATGGAGGTACTGAAAAAAATAGATGTATTTACACCAGATGCATTACATTCATGGTATAACCTAAATAAGACTCATAAACCTGAATACTTCTTCCAGTTAATGAATTCAATAAATAAATGAAGTAACTGAAAAGCTCAATTTCTCTATTTTGATTTGTAGAGAAGTTGGGCTTTTTAATTTGGAATTTCCTTATCGTTGTAAATCCGCATTTTCCTGACACTACCCCTATATGTATTTTTTCAATGTTCCTCAAATGCCTTACTATTAAAATAATTCATGATAACCTCCATTAATTAATTTTTAAAAGCGTGCACAAATTTCCATTGTTATTAATAATTTGTACACGCTTAATAACAATCCAATACAGACGAAAAAACTATCTTTATTCAAAACGCTCCTGTCTTTCCGTAAGCACCCATTTTCGAACATAGCCCATTTTTTCTTGAATATTTTCGACTGTTTTTTCACTTTGAAATGCCTTTTGCATGACGGTGTAGCGCAAATCCGTGGCTCTCACATTTGTGCCGATATCCTTTGATATTGTTCGGAAAATTCGTTCAATTGTTTTTGTTGAGATGGCTTTTGATTGACTAGCGTCGCTAACCCAAAGCCATTCTCCTAACTTTTCTTCATGTAATTCCTCTGTTGCCTCTTTATAGTGCGAAAGCATGTCCATTACTATTGGAGAAAGCTTTATTTCTCTACGGCCATTTTGATTAGCAATGTAAATCACCGATGAGTCAAGAAGAATATGAGACCATTTCATACGTACAAGCTCTGCTGGTTTACATCCTGTTTCCATCAGTACTTGGACAATGCAACCATTACGTCTTGCTAGCCATGCATGCTCCATTGTTTTAGCGTATTGAAAATAGGATGGCCAGATATTCGCAATTTGCATTAATTGCTTCTTTGTCAGTAATGTTAAAGCTTCTTTTTGCCTCTTTTTTGGCTCTAAAATACCCTCATAGTCAAATGGCTCCACCCACTCTCTTAAAAAGACAAAGTCTACAAAGCCTCGTAATGTAGCAATTTTATGATTAAATGTGTTGACATTTGTATAGGTCTCTTTTAAATAATTACTATATACCAATAACAATTCTTTTAAATGATGATCCACATACAAGTAGTTATTGTCATGAGCAAACGCTAAAAATTGCTGTCCATCTATATTGTACTGCTTTTTAGTAGCAGCACTTTTCTTTAAAGAATTTAAAAGTAATAAATAGCTGTTCCAAGCGTCCACTAGTGTGTTCATCTTGCTACCTCCTTATAAATTGTGCGTGTTTTAAATTTAGTTTACTATATTTTGGGTGCGTACGTTTATTATTAATTTATATAAAATGTAATGTCGGATAATCTGTAGTATTCATTCATTATCCTGCTTCCAATGTTCAAATGGTCCGCTAGCAGTGTCTCATATCTTTTGCTTTCTTACAATAGCAATCCCCCTCTTACTGTTGTAGTACAATTTCTTTAAAATGCCACTATTCTTGTATAACAGGGCTTATTTACATGAAAATTCGTATAATTTAGTGTTTATCACCGTTTGTGTTATATAATAAGTGTATCAACTATAAAATCTAGGGGGCTTTTCAAGTATGCAAGTAAAAACAACTCGACTTGAAGCAGAAGACGCAAAAATTATTTATCAAGAAACTGCTGGGCTAGCGATTATTACAATCCATCGCCCACAGGCTAAAAACGCGCTAACAGCAAATATGTGGGATCAATTAGCTAAAATTGCCCTACAAGTATTAGATAATCCGAAAAATAAAGTATTGATTCTACGCGGCTCTGGTGAAAACTTTACGGCCGGCTCTGATATTAAAGAATTCAACGCCATTTCCCTTGAAAAAGCAGAAGAAGCATTTGTACATATGGAAAAAACGATTTCCACAATTGAGCGTTTACCGATTCCAACTATTGGCGTAATAAATGGTCCCGCAATGGGAGCTGGTTTAGAGCTTGCATTAGCCTGTGATATCCGTATCGGCTCTGAAAAAGCAAAGCTAGGAATCCCTGTCGGTAAATTAGGCATCACTTTAAATAACAAATTTGCACAGCGTTTAGTTCAACTAGTTGGCCCTTCTACAACAAAGGATTTAGTATTTACCGGTCGTATGTTTAAAGCTGAAGAAGCATTTAAGCTTGGCATGCTTAACTACTTAGTAACTGAAAAAGACTTAAATAAATACATGATTCGCATGGGTAAGCTAGTTGCCGGAATGTCACCTGAATCTTTACTAGCTGTGAAGAAATCTGTGCAAGAATGCGTGGACAGTGTACCTACATTATGGCAAGGTTCAACACCGTTTGTCGGAAAGGATTTTACGGAGGGCTGCAGTGCCTTTGTAGAAAAACGTCAACCACAATTTACTCGCCAATCAAAATAACAAACAGGTACTCTGCTCGCCTCTCTTGCGAATGGAGTACCTGTTTGTTAAGATTTTCGCTTTAGCACGACCGACTTAATGTGGAGATGAATCGCATCTAATTCATAACCAAAATGCTGATGAAATTCCGCTTGTATCATTTTTTGTAATGCATACAATCGATCTGGTAAGGAATAATAAATGGGTAGCTTTAGCTGTAATGTAATCGTTGCTTGTGCTAGATCACCTAATACGAATTGAACGTGCTCGACTTTGTGTACGATATGTTGTTTTGCACAGCAATACGTTAGTAGCTGTACGTAAACATGCCTACCGATATCAATATACTCTTGTTGAAAATCAGGACGAACAATCGTCGTCTCCCCTATTTTTTCACGCTTTGTAGAGAAAATCTCCATCCCTTTTTGAACGAGTCGTTTAAAAAAGTTTTGTTCGACTTGACGGTACGGTATTGGCATAACGTGCTTCCCCTGTGTCTGCCGAATAAAGCGAGCTTTTGCAATTTCTTTTTGGGAACGCACATCCTCAACATAGTAGTATGTATCGATAGGACCAAGCTCAAGCTGTCTAGCTATCGTCTTTGTCATTTTATCGGACGTGCCAATCAGTATAATCGACTGCACCTTATATGTATCAAGTGCTTTTTTTACTTCCTCACGGTGGATATCATCTGTAAAAATGGCTCGACGAACAGCTGTTATCGTATTTTTCTCAAATTTTGCGGAGATTCCTGCTACTTTCACTCCATTAATAATGAGAAGACCATCATCAATAAGAGCCTGTACCCCGATTTTATGGGCGAATACAAGTGCGCTTGTACTTTTCCCTGTTCCACTTGGACCACTTAAAGAATAGACATTCATGACTAACAGCTCCTTTCCATTTCATGATAGCAGAAACATATCACTTTTTCCGTCAAATGTTATTATTTCCATCTTTAGTTAAATTATATCTGCTAGCCTAAGCACACATCTTCTTTATTATAGAAATATATTCTTTTTTCAGAATAACTTTTCCTTTATGTGCTTTAGTATGATAAAATGTGAACTACTATTCTGTTATAGAACTATAAGGAGTGTACTAGTTTGAAAATCGTACCATCTAAAAAAATGTCTTTATTTACAGCAGCAATTTTCGGAGATTTAAAAAATCATGCTAAGCAACAGGAAGCGAAAGGCATGAAAATGATTGACTTAAGCTTAGGTAGTCCAGACCTACCCCCTGACGCTAAAATCCGCGAACATTTATCGTATAGAGCGGGCTTAGCAGAATCCTACGGCTATACATTAACAGGCACGCAACGTTTTTATGAAGCTGTTAGTCGTTATTATAAACGTCGTAGCAATGTAGATTTAGATCCCGCTTCTGAAATCATTCAAACAATTGGCTCTCAAGAGGGATTAGTGCATTTACCAATCGCCTTTTGTGACCCAGGAGATATCGTATTATCCACTAACCCAGCTTACGTTGCCTATGATGCAGGGATTCATCTAGCAGGCGCAACACCTTACTATATGCCTCAAACAGCTGACAACGATTACTTACCAGACTTAGATGCTGTTCCTGAAGATATTGCACAAAAAGCAAAGCTATTAATTTTAAACTTACCAGGTAATCCGGTGCCTGCAATGCCTTCATTAGCCTATTTTGAAAAAGTCATTGCTTTTGCGAAAAAATATAACATCATCGTTCTACATGATGCGGCATACTCTGAGTTCTACTTTTCAGGTGAAGGCCCAATTAGCTTCTTAGCCGCTCCTGGAGCAAAAGAAGTTGGAATGGAAATTAACTCATTATCGAAAAGCTTCAGCCTTGCTGGTACACGTATCGCTTATATCGCTGGTAACGCTGAGATGATTTCGATCTTAAAACAATTAAAATCAAATTTAGATTTCGGTATTTTCGAGCCAATTCAAGATGCTGCGGTCGTAGCACTTGATAACGCAGAGGAAATTACGGCAAGCCTACGTGCAACATTCTCAGAACGCCATAAAACATTGATGAACGGCTTACGTGCATTAGGATGGGATGCAGCCCCTTCTGACGGTGGCATGTTCGTTTGGGCAAAATATCCGTACGATATTGACTGCACAGAGCTAGCCTTTAAAATAATTGAACAAGCTGGTATCGTGACAGTCCCTGGTACAGTATTTGGTTCAGCTGGACAAGGCTATTTACGTTTAGCCTTAGTACAACCGAAAGAATTGCTACAAGAAGCTGTTGATCGTTTAGCACAAATGCAAGTTACATCACAAAAATAATCATATAAACAACATGTAAACCCTTCTAACATTAATTGTTGGAAGGGTTTTTGCTATCGTTTAATATGTTGTTTTTGAAGTAAAACAATTTCATCTAAAAATGTTTTAACGTCTATTTATTATATCCCAAGCATTGGTAGATGTTTTCGAGTATGATAAGTGAGTGCCAATGCAATGCACTGTTTTAATTCATTTACTGGTATTTCATCATTTTCAGCAAATACAATCGCTCGATTACCTTCATAGTTGAATAAATCTCTATAAACCTCTTTAAACGTATCAATTAGCTTCGTATTACAGTTAAAATACACGGCGTATTTATCTGGGTTTGATTGTTTCCAGCCTAATCTAATTGTACTCCCTTTTTTTGTGATATAACTAGGCTCTCCCCATTTTACCGTTTCTTCCACATGATCAACGTTTTCTGTCTCTATTGCCGTATCCAAAATTAATTGACGAAGAATCAATAGTTTCGACTGAATGTGTTTAGGATACTGTTTGAATACTTCCTCCACCTTGCTATTTTCAATTGCACTCATATTAATCATTCCTTTTTTAAAAATAACAAACTAATCAATACTCAATCGTACGATTAATAAATTTCTAAAAGCGATTCAAATTGTCTAGTACAACATGAAAGCTATTTTATCGAAATATAAATTTCTGCTGTCCGTCCTCTGGGTTAATATCCTTGCTATAATATTCAAAATCACCTGTGAATGCTCGGTTATTGCCTGGCTGCTGTGACCATTGCCAAATATCAGCCCAAGTACGCTGCATCATTTCTATAATTGGTCCACGTTCTGTGACGAATACAGCATATTTTGCAGCAGGAACAGTAAATGCTTTTATCATATCTAGGTTTTGAAGCTGTAATGGTTCCTGTACATGTACGCTGACCATTACTTCATAAAGTCCCGCATCTCCCTGTTCATAGTTAGTTGAAGTAACAGCTATAATGACCATCCTCTTGTATATGAATTACTAGCTTCTTACCAATATTTTAAGAATGGAACTTTTCGAATAACTTACCAATTTTGCCATCTTGGCTTCGTTTGGCTTCGTTTGTTGTAACAGTACTAATTCCAGCTAACGTGAAGGAGGATAATACCTCAATTCGGCTAGGTTCAATTCATTTCGTAGTTATGTTGTCTTCAGACGATATGTGATTTCATTCAGTCATACTTTTTTGTTCATTATGTCCTAAATCATTCTCCTTATTATAGAATAAAACCAGTATAAAATAATAAACCTGACAACTGATTGTCAGGTTGCTTTGTCATTTTTGTAAATTGTCGCTATTTTTTCTGCACGACTAGCAATGTTTTCCCTACTTCACCTATTCAAATGCAGAAGGTGAAGTATCCCAGCGAATAGTAGAGCCACATATGCTCATTCTCAAAGGGAGGCAATGGTATCTTCAAGCTTATTGTCTAGAGAAAAAAGAGTTTCGCCTTTTTAAACTAAAAAGAATGAAAGGGCTCGATCCAGCTACTCAGAAGCATGTCGAAGGCAAGCGTAAATTCAAGCCATCCGATGTACCAGTAGTTGTCTTTCGATTCCAGGATGAAGCTCGGCATTTAGCAGAAGAATGGTTTGGTATTGAAGAACTTTTGCCAGCTGAGGATGGCAGTTGGCTAGTAAAAAAGGCGTATCCAGAAAATGAATGGCTCTATAGTTTTATTCTTAGCTTGGGACATCATGTAGAGGTGCTTGAGCCTCAACATACACTAACACGAAATTCAATGATTAAATTCCCTTCAATGACGATAAAGACTTCATCTGTATCTTCATGTTTATGCCAAACAAAATCCCCTTGTACTTTGACTAGCTTAAATTGATAATCATTCATTTCAGCAATAACCTTTGGAGACCAGTGATCTTGGAATTTAGCTAATTTCTCTTGTAAATTAATCGGTATAAAATTCATTCTCTGTTCCCTCCATCCTCTTTGCGACCCTAATATAAGGTTAACATATTGACACCTCTTAAGTGGAAGATTCTTATCGTTAATGCAAGGATCAATTTAATAAAAAAACAGCTACTGCACGTTCGCAGTAACTGTCTCTTCATTACACATCATATTTTTGATGGATCTCATCTTCGTAACGATTATAACGGTGTTTAAATAGCTTGAATAAGTGTGACACAAGCACTTTAATGATGGCATAGCCTGGAATCCCTAAAATGACACCTGGTACGCCAAATAAAGAACCGGCCGTTAATAACACGAAAATAATTGTAATTGGATGAATACTAAGTGATTTACCCATAATTTGTGGAGAAATGAATTTTCCTTCAATGAGCTGTACGACCGTCCAAACAATGGCTAGCTTAATAAGCATGAATGGAGATGTTACAAGAGCGATAATGACCGCTGGCGTAATGGCGATCACTGGCCCTAAGTACGGAACCACACTCGTAATCATAGCAAGGAATCCAAGCAATAAGGCATATTTCATACCGATAATTAAAAAGCCAATTGTCACCATGGCACCTATGCACATTGACACTAAAATTTGCCCTTGAATATAAGAACTAATTTGCTTGTCCATGTCATGGAAAATTTCGTGTACTTCTTTGCGCATGCGTGGCGGGCACATTTTTAAAATAAAACTCGGTAGTTTTTCGCCATCTTTGAGTAAGTAAAATAAAATAAATGGCACCGTAACTAATGATAAAACAATTCCTGTTAACGTTGAAACGAAGCCAGTAATACCAGATGCCACGCCTTGCGCTAAATTCGCAGCTGTATTTTTTACTGTATCTACCGCATCCGTTGTAAAATTTTTCACCATTGCATCATAGTTTAAATTAATTTTATCTAAGTATTCGTTGATACGTGAATTATTAAAAAAATCAGCGATATTTTGTGTAAACGCCATAAAATACCCTGGGAATTCCTGTGCTAAATTAGTAAACTGATCTCTTAAAAACGGATAGACAAGTACTACTAATAACGTTATTATGCCAATCAGAATGATATATAGAAGAAAGATACCCCAAACTCTTGGGATACGCCATCTTTCGAAAAGCCCTACTATTGGACGTAATAAATAATATCCAATACTGGCGAGTACCCCTGGTAGAATAACTACCTCAAATAAAACTTTAAGCGGGGTAAATATAAAGGAAACTTTTTGGAACATAAAAATAACGCATGCTAACAATAATAAAATAATCAGTGTAAAAAATAAGTTTTTACCACCTAAAAAGCGAATAAACTTCGTTGAAAAGAAATTCGAACGCTCCCTTGGTCTTTCTTTTTCCATCTACTCACCCCAATACAAATCCTATATCCATATAGTACAGGATAATGTTGGATTTTGCGAAAAATCACTCTAGGGAAATGCCTAAAAAATTACGTAAAAATTCTTTGTTTTTCTCGACATCAATAATAATTGAATCACCGACACCACTAATGTTTTTGAAACTATAACTACCTTCAATTGGAATAGTTGCTTTTTCTATTTTGACCTTACCTTTCGACACCATTTTCAGCACTTGTTGAATCTCTCCTGCTGATGAATAGTCCGTTGTTATATATCCTTGTGCAGCACCAACGAATTTTGGTAAATTCAACATATTTTGAGGCGATAAAATTTCATTCTTTAATGCTTCGATAACTTTTTGCTGACGTTCAACCCGACCAAAATCCCCTTTATCATCGTGACGGAATCGGGCAAAGCCAAGTAATTCTTTACCATTTAAGTTATGCACACCTTGTTTTAATGAAACCCCAATTTTTTCGGACATATCCTTGTCTACATCGATTTCAACACCATTTGGCGAAATAATATCTACAAGTGATTCAAAATTTTTAAAATCGATAACTGCATAATGATTAATCGGAAGGCCAAACATATTACCAATCGTATCCTTTAATAATTGAACTCTGCCTAAATAGTAGGCCGTATTAAGCTTATAGGATTTATAACCTGGAATATCCGCATAAATATCTCGCATTAATGACACGAGCTTAACATCATTTGTTTTCTTATTCCAAGATAATACCATCATTGTATCTGTACGTGATTTTTCTTCACCACGAGAATCGATTCCTAATAATAAATAGTTTTCAACATCGCCCTTTACTGTATCACCTGTGAAATCCTCTTGGGCTACCTTTGTATCACTTGCCAATTTTAGACCACTTCGATATTGCATAACAGAATAACCTATAATGACAATGACACAAAGTAATAGCAATGTGAAGAAAGTTCTCCCTTTACGCAAGCGACGTTTTTGGGGACGTTGCGAGCGTCTTGTATAATCTTGCTCTTCCATAACTGTTAACTCCTCTATTTTTTATAGTTAATGTAACGATTCCATATAAAGAAAGGTTCATTTTAAATGATGTTGCGAATTCTATCAACAATTATTTATAGGTTATTTTACACCCTATTTGCCAGTTATGAACAAAATAATGCTATAATATTTTCACGAAAGAAAGGATGATGAAGATGATTGAGAAAGCTACGTTTGCTGGCGGTTGTTTTTGGTGTATGGTAAAGCCATTTGTTGAATGGGATGGTATACATAAAGTCACTTCGGGCTACATGGGTGGCCATTTAGACAACCCTACTTATGATGATGTCAAAAAAGGAACTTCTGGCCATTTAGAAGTAGTCGAAATTGAATTTGACCCTAGCGTTTTTAGTTATGAGCAGCTCCTTGATATCTACTGGATGCAAATTGACCCGACGGATGCTTATGGTCAATTCCATGACCGTGGTGAATCATACTCGACGGCAATCTTTACTTATTCAGAAGAGCAAAAGCGTATTGCAGAAGCATCCAAGGAAAAGCTAGCAAAAAGTGGTCGCTTTGATAAACCTATCGTAACCACAATTCGCGATGCCAAGCACTTCTACCCTGCAGAAGATTATCATCAAGACTATTATAAAAAAGAGTCGGAACATTATCAGCAGGACCGAGTGCTTTCTGGCCGAGATCAGTTTATCGATAAGCATTGGGAGAAATAACTTACATAAGAAATTCAATTTTGATTAACACTCACCTATTTTACTCAATGTATAAAGGTTTTCAAAATGGATTTTTTCATTTCTTTTAATAACGTGTATAAAAAATAATAACCGGTCTATACTATTAAAGATTTCACTTCAAATCCAATGACAAGGAGGGTTAACCCGATGAGTGGGGCTGACCGGTAACTCAGAAGGACCATCAAAGCTGAAAAGCTAAAGCACAGTTGTCTTAAAAAATTAAGATCTATGCGGAAGCGAGGCAGTGTGTCATGGAGCACTATAAGTAAGTGAGGATCATGCCCGGGATATTATTCCCGGGTTTTTTTATTTTTGGTACTGTAGCTTTGGATAAAAATCACCTCTTTAGTTTTTCTTTTGAAGTGATTTTTAAATGGATATTTATGTTAAAATTGTACTTAACATTCAATCGAAAATCAAAAATTTAACGACAGACAGGAGTTTGAAACGATGATAAAAGGTTTCGGAGGAATTTTTTGGAGAACTAACAATCTTGATGTTGTAAAAAAATGGTACAGTGAAGTATTGAAGATTGAAATAGAAAATTGGAATGGGACTGTGATTAAACCCCAATTAGGAAATGAGACGATCTTTTCTTTCTTTACCGAAGATGACAGTTATTTTCCAACAGAACAACAAGTGATGATAAATTTCCAAGTACGTGACATAAACGAGACGATTCAGCATCTTGAACATATTGGTGTAACTCTTGAAAAGGAAAAAGAGATTAGTGAATTTGGAAAGTTTATTTGGATTAAAGATCCTGATGGTCGACTAATCGAGTTTTGGGAGAAATAGTAAGTTGTAATACTTTGCAAATATAAAGGAAGTGCGTAAATTCTAAGCACTTCCCTTTTTCCTTTAGTTTGTTGTTGTTTTCAAAAAAGACTGAAGAGCATCGAAGAAACGCTTGCCGTATTTTTCGAATTTCACTTCACCAATCCCACTAACATGTCGTAAGTCTTCTAGCTCTGTCGGTTTTTTATCACATAAATCACGTAATGTTTTATCAGAGAACACAACAAACGGTGGTACCTTCTCTTCATCTGCAATCTCTTTCCGTAATAATCGTAAATGCTCAAATAACGGATCATTGTCTACAAGCTTGCGAACAGTGACAGCTTCTTTTCGCATGACCTGTCGATTCCCAAGTAAAACCCCTTTGCCTTCCTCTGATACATATATAGTCGGAAACGTGCCGTGTTTAACGGCCAATAAGCCTTCTGCAATTAAAAACTCAATAAAGTTTAAGACATCCTTTGAGGAATATTGGCCTTTTAAAATGCCATAGGTAGACAGCCTTGCAAAGCCAAATTCAGCGACCTTTTGATTTTTGGAGCCAATTAACACATGGGCGACCATTGTCTTACCAAATTTTTGCCCCATCCTTACGACACAGGCTAACACCTTTTGTGCATCCACTGTCACATCTTTAACTTCCCGTCCATCATTACAATTACTACAACGGCTACAAGGCTTGCCTGCTTCGTCGTCAAAATATGTTAAGATGGCATTTTGTAAGCAACCTTCTGTATGACAATAATCAACCATCGTTTGCAGCTTCGCTAATTCCTGGGCAATTCGTGTTTCATCCTGCGTCTGTTCAATTAAAAAGCGCTGTGTTTGAACATCACCTGATGCATACAACAAAATGCAGGCACTTGGCAAGCCGTCACGCCCTGCACGTCCCGCTTCCTGATAATAGCTCTCCATATTGCGCGGCATTTGATAATGAATGACAAAGCGTACATTACTCTTATCAATACCCATTCCAAATGCATTGGTAGCTACCATAATGCGCGCCTCGTCTTTTAAAAAGCGCTCCTGCTCTGACATACGCATGTCCTCTGACAGTCCTGCATGGTATTTTGCTACAGATTCGCCCGAGCGACTTAAGAGCTCATAGATTGCGTCTACAGCCTTTCGTGTCGCTGCATAAATAATACCCGCTTCATTTTTATTTTTCATTAAATAATTTTTTATGTAGCGCTCTTTGTTTTCACCGATTAACACAGAGAATGCTAAATTATCGCGCGAAAAGCCGGTAATTACAGTTGATTGCTCATCAATATCTAATAATTGTCTAATATCGTCACAAACAGCTGGTGTAGCTGTTGCTGTAAGTGCTAAGACAGTTGGCTTTTGCGGCCACAATGTAAATAATTTTTGGATTGCTCGGTAACTTGGTCTAAAATCATGACCCCACTGGGATATACAGTGTGCCTCGTCCACAGCAAGCAAAGGTACAGATAAATTCGATAATACCTGTAAAAATGTTGCACTCTCTAATCGCTCTGGCGCTATATAAAGAAGCTTTAAATACCCTGCACTCGCTAGCTGCATCGTTTCATTCACTTCTTGCACGGTTAAAGTACTATTTATATACGCGGCCGGAATATTTGCAGCACGTAATGCTTCTACCTGATCTTGCATAAGAGAAATTAAAGGAGATATGACGACTGTGAGGCCATCTAGCATGAGTGCCGGAATTTGATAGCAAATTGATTTACCTCCGCCAGTTGGCATCACACAAAGACTTGATTGACCTCGTAATGTTTGTTCAATAATTGGTGCCTGTCCATTGCGAAATGAATCATAGCCAAAATGATGTTGTAGCATTTGTCTTGCTTGCTCCATCCAACTTTTCACTCCTCAGTTGTTAGACGAATAAGTTTATACTCGCCCTGTTCATTTTTATTTATTTCATATACCATCATAGAGTTCGCTAGTGCCTCTTGACCAGCAGAATTTGTTAGTACATATTCTGTTATAGCACGAACTACAATATTTTGTCCTTCCATGCTGATGTTTTTAATCGACGTATTGTAAAAACGGATTTTCGCTTGTTTGGATGAATAATTCGCTACCATATGATCCAGTGTGCTTTGTAAATCGTCTGTACCAACGAAAGGCTTCATGACACTAGCATCATGAATGTCAACAGCCGCTTTTAAATGTTTATAAAATGTATCTAAAAACAACTTTACCTCATCGACATTATAAGCAAAAATGTTCTTTCCGTATTGATCGATAGCTTGCTGGACTGCTTCTTTATCGCCCTGTTCTATATATGGATGTAAGTTTTTGGATTGAGTTAGTCGATCACTTGTCTTCATATTACCCTCGATCCATTCATCCAATAACTGTGCAATATCTTTAAATGGCAATATAAACGGCTGTGTTACACCGTTTTGCTTGCGTTTAAAATAGATGCCCACAAGTTCACCATTCTCTGCTTCTAGAACTGGGCTCCCCATAAGTGTATTTTGATCCGCATCTATGTAATAAGATGCTACTCTGTCACTATATTTTTTTATGATGTGCGGTAAGCTATCAACATAAACAGCTAACTGATTTAATTCACCGTTATAGACGGTCGGCACCTTTACCGATGCGTTATAAGGTACTTCTAAAATGGCCATATTATAAGCTGTAGATATAAAGTGCACATCGGCTTCCTTAAGTTTATCATTATTAAATTGTACGAGCGCAGTTGGCTTTGAAGATACGAGCGCACCATTTGTCACAATATAGAGCTTATCGTCCTCTTTTTTAACAATGATCCCTGCACCGATTCCGTTCTCACCAATTACTTTTACTTCCGGTACAATTTTTTCTTGCTGCTTCGTCACAGCCTTTTCCGTTTTCACATCGGTCTTTTTAGTTTGAAACACCTCTGCCAATGTTTCATTTCCACAGCCCGTTAATAATAAAGCTGTTGCTCCAAGAATGAGCATCTTTTTCCGCATACGTTCACCAAAACTTTCTATCAATTATGCCTCGGAATAATTGTGTCCGGAGGCTTTAACTTCTTTCAGCGAATCTCGTCACCTATAGAGTGGCGACTTCTGTAGCTGACGCTTTGCTTTCGCTACAAAAAAAATTTGCTGAAAGAGGTTAAACATCTATTCCTTTCTATCATAAACAAGGTTTTTATACGTTTCAAGTTTACATAATAATATTATTAATAGATGGGTGTTATAAAAATAGTACTCTCACCTTTTATTCAATCCGTTATACCTATAAAAAGCGTCTCTTTTTTAGCTTTGTTATGAAAAATGACTTATAATTTGCAGTTAAAATGTTATTAAAAAAAGATAGGCTTCTCGCTAATGCTATTTATAGACAATATATTGTCCATGAACCAAGAATTATTTTTAATGCAGCAAATTTATTCAGCACTTTTTTCGCTTGGAAATAAAATTCAAGTACAATCCGATCAATATTTAGAGAAATTAACATCAAGACAATTTATGGCTATTTTAGCGATTGCTCATTTACCTGAAGACCAAACATCGTTCAACAATATTGCAAGAAAACTAGGAACGACTAAACAGAATGTAAAACAACTAGTCACTACGATGAAAAACAAGGGATACGTTGAAATTGCCCCTAGCGAGCATGATAAACGTGCGGTCAACACTAAAATCACTGAGTTTGGAAAACAAGTTACTTTAGAGGCAGGAGAAAAAGGAGTTTACTTTTTAGCGGATCTTTTTAAAGATTTTTCTACTAATGAGCTAGAGACAATGTGGGGTCTATTAAAGAAGTTATATAGTTTTGATGGTGAAGAACAGGATGGTTTTGAAGAGCACAGTAACTTGACAATGGATGAAAATCAAAATGACGTTCAATTGTACGTTTTAAAGGAGTTTGAAAGACGAAGAAATCATAAAAAGGGAGAATGAGAAATGAAAAACAAATCCGAGAAGTTAATTAATATTGAAGAATTTGTCTCGGTTAACGATGTAAATCATTATTTATTTCATGCAGGAACTAATCATGATAACCCGGTATTACTTTATTTACATGGTGGTCCTGGTAGTGTTGAATCTCTCTTTGCACATGCTTTTCAAGATAAATTAGAAGAAATTTTTACGATTGTGCATTGGGATCAGCGTGGTGCTGGAAAAACGCTTACTAAAAACCCAGATAAATATCCTACTATAGATGTCATGTTACAAGATTTATATGGAATTATTCAATATTTAAAGAAAAAATATAATAAGAAAAAGATCATTTTACTCGGACGATCATGGGGCACTATTTTAGGAAGTATATTTATCAAGCAATATCCTGAAGAAATTGCTTATTATATTGGAGTTGCCCAAGTTGTCTCCTTTCTTGAAAATGAGCGTGTTGCTTATGAAAAAATGAAGGAACAAGTAGTAAAGGCTAATGATAAAAAAGCTTGAGGCTATAGGAGCTTATCCTGGAGAAAAAATAAAATTTAATCGTGAGTTTTTAAAGAAGTGTATGAAAATACGAAAACTTCAAGGGAAATATGATTTAGCTGTGAAGAGTGATCTTCCTGTATTTATAACTGCCTTTAAAAGTCCTATTTTTAAATTATCGGATCTTTTGGCGTTTTCAAAAGGACTGAAGGCAAACAGCAAGGTACATGAATTTTTAGAAGACTTTGACCTGACGACTGACTCCTCAGATTATAAAGTTCCCATTTATTATATTTTAGGTAAAAATGACTGGCAGGCTCCCTATACTATTGCCCAAGAATATTTTCATAACATTAATGCTCCCCATAAAAAATTATTTATCATTCCAAATGCCGGACATAGAATCATGATGGACCAAACCAACTTGTTCTCAGATACATTATTGCAGATATATAATAATGAACATTTTTCGGAAGCGTCTAGATCTTATAAAAGTTCAAAATAAATGAAAACTAAAGAAAAGCCGATTTTTAATACACAAGGTGAAATCGGCTTTTCTCGTGTCTAATTGCTGTAGCTTTGAAAAAAAGACATGCTCGTAAATTCGCGCATGTCTCGACATTATTTTTTCTTTAGCATAATTGTAGTAGCTATAATGCCAATCATTAATATTATAAAAATCATATAAGTAAATGTATGGTTTCCAGTCACATCATAGCAATAGCCGATAAGTATAGGGATAATGGAGCTTATTACAAAGCCACCTGAAAGCACCATAGATGACCAGCTATTGGCCTCCTCATCATTTTTTGCCTCATCCAATGGTAACAATAAACCAATTGGAAATAAGCCGCTTAATACGATACCTATGATTAATACAGCAATCCATAACAAAGATCCTGAGCCTAACCATAGCAACACAAAGCCAAACACGCCTAAGACCCCTAAAGAAAAGAGCCAACCGATTCGACTCGACCATTTTTCCATTAGTATGGGGACCGAAATATTTCCAATCATTTGTACAATAGACAAAAATGTTAGCATTGAGCTTGCAGCAATAAGGGAAAAGCCCTTAGCCTGTAATATCGGTACTAGCCAAGACATTATCGAGAAGAACAACGATGTTTGTATGCCAAAGTAAATTAAAATTGTCCAAGCACGGGCATTTTTCCAAGGATTTCGTGCTGCATTTTCTGTCAATACACCAGTCTCTGGCAGCTCTTGATTTTGTATTGCTAGGACCCATATACAAAGAGCGATGATAGCAAGTATTGCCCAACTGCCAAGCGCTATTGTCCAGCTCTCATGAAAATGATTATAAAATGTTATTGTTAGTGCCGCACTCAATGTTGCCCCTGTTCCTATTCCAAATGAATAAATACCTACCACGGTAGTAAAACGGTGCGGGAATTTTTTCTTTATATAAGCATTTAATATAGGTCCAATAAGTGCAATGGCAAATCCTGCAGCAAAGCTTGTGACTACAAGTAGCACATAACTTTCTTTTAAAAATCGTAGCCCATTTGCTAATGCTAGGATAATTATTAAGAGCGTAATAGCTGTTTTTGTTCCGAGTTTCCTTTGTAATGGTACTGCGAATGGTGCAAAAAGTCCCATACAAAACACCGGAATAGATGTTAAAAAGCTCATTTTGATATTTGATATATGGAGTGATTCCAAAAGTACATTAAATAGTGGCCCTATTCCTGTGACTGCTGGGCGCATATTGAGCGCAACGAAGAAAATACTAACAACCACAATTACCATGGAAACACGCCATTGCTTTTTCTCCATACTTTCTAAAAACCTTCTCTCTATTGATACGGTTAAAAATTCAACTGAAATCTAACATTATTGTCAGACCTCTGAATTCTCACTATTTCCTTTTACCATTTTTTCTAGTATCGGTCAATTTCATGGTAATTAATGAATAGTCCTTACATTTTTTTAGGCGCAGCGATTCCCAATAATGCTAACGATTCTTTTAAAACAACGGCCACACATTGACAAAACGCTAATCGTGATGTTCTTTGGTTGTCATCGACCAATACTTTATTGTGTGCATAATATTTATTAAATTGACGCGCTAATTGTAAGGCATATTTAGCAATTTGCGATGGGTCTGCTTGCTCAAAAGCGTTGGCAATTACTTTCGGAAACTGTTCCAACAATAAAATCACCGGCCATGCTTGCTCCCCTAATGCTTCAAACGATACTTCATAACTATGTTCATTTGCTTTTTCCAATAGAGATGAGATACGTGCAAACGTATATTGAATATATGGCCCTGTTTCCCCTTCAAAATGCATCATGTGCTCAATCGAAAACTCAATATCATGAAGACGATCATTTTTCAAATCATTAAAAATAACCGCTCCTACACCAACCTGACGTGCGACGTTCGCTTTATCCACTAGATTTGGATTTTTTTCCTCGATATTTCGCTTCGCAGTAGCAATCGCTTCTTTTAGTACATCCGCTAATAAAACGATCTTTCCTTTACGCGTCGACATTTTTTTACCGTCTTTTAGAATCATCCCAAAAGGCACATGCTGTAAGTCTTTTGCCCAATCGTATCCCATCTTCTCAATCACGTTAAATAGTTGTTTAAAATGAAGAGATTGTTCATGCCCTACAACATAAAATATTTTTTTAGGGCCATATTGTTGATTACGATAAATAGCAGCTGCTAAATCACGTGTAGCATAGAGCGTGGCACCGTCTGTTTTCGTAATTAAGCATGGTGGCATATTATCGATTTCAACAACAAAAGCACCATCAGATTGCACAAGCAGCTCTTTTTCTTTCAACTCTTTAACAACAGCAGCCATTTTGTCATTGTAGAACGCTTCCCCAGCGAATGAATCAAAGTTAATCCCGAGCAGTTGATAAATGGTCTTGAATTCTTCGAGTGATGCATCTCTAAACCATTGCCATAAAGCTAGCGCCTCTTCATCCCCGTCTTCTAATGCTTTAAATGCGCTACGTGCCTGTTCATTGAGTGTTTCATCCTGCTCCGCTTCTTCATGGAACTTTACATAAATTTTTAACAGTTCCTCTATTGGGGCAGCTTCAATCGTTTTTTGATATCCCCATTTTCGATAGGCAACAATTAACTTACCAAACTGTGTTCCCCAGTCACCTAAATGATTAATGCGGATTGCTTGATAGCCATTTTTCTCCGCAATATTGGCCAAAGCATTGCCGATCACTGTAGAACGTAAATGACCCATGGAAAAAGGCTTCGCTATATTAGGTGAGGAAAAATCCAACACTATATTCCCCTTCGATTCCTGTTGAGTTCCGTATAAATTTTTTTCTTTTACTATTTGGCTAAGCACTTGATGTGTAATCGTTGGCTGATCGTAAAATAAATTGACATACCCTCCTAATACTTGAACCTCTTGTATTAAATCACTGCTTAAATTGTTTTGAATTTCGATAGCGATTGTGTGGGGGGGTTTTCTAAATTTTTTTGCCAGCGTGAAGCACGGAAATGCCACATCCCCTAAGTCCATATTTTTCGGTTTTTCTAGTAATTTTTGAATGTCATTGACAGACAGCTCGTTATTTAATGCCACAGCGATTCTTTTCGCGATTTGTGTATTCATGTTCATTCTCCTCTCAATTTAAAATCAATTTCGCCTTGGCGTAATTGCGTCCGGATTTTGAATTGTGCCAGCACAATTCATTCCTTTGAAAATCCGTGACATCCGCCGGAGGCTTTATCTTCATTCGGTAGGTGTTTGTACATTCACTGAAAAGGGACCACATCTCCTTTTCATCTCGTACCAATAGAGGTAAGAGATTTCTACTGAATGAAGATAAAAAAAAGCCCCCATCTCTAAATATAGAGACGAGAGCATAGTAATCCCGTGGTACCACTCTAGTTGCCATATAATATGACCACTTTCCATTGTTAACGAGGTGACTCCCCGATATTCTCTACTTCTAATTCGAGAATCTTCTCCAAAGTGCGTTTCATTTATGGCTGCTGCATTAGGCTCACACCATCCCTAATTCGCTTTCCAGTAACTCCATAAACTACTCTCTTTTTCACTGAATTTAACTGTAATTTCAAAATATTCTACACGAGTCACCATTTTAAGTCAACAGTCTTTTCAGAATTATTAAGAAGTAAATTGTACATTAAAAATGTTCTGCTGAATAATTAACAATAACACTTTTTTCAGCCCTCCATACATTTCGCACCTTACTTTTCTTGAAGTCATAGTATGACAGTACGCTCTCTTTAGGCATTTCTAAAATACTATAACGTTTATTTTCATCAATTATACTAGATAAAAAATAAAATCCGTCTTTGTTTTCATCGAATTTAACGGAGCGAATTTTCGAATAAATACCAGCACTATCTAGTAAAGTCTTTACCTTTTTTGACTGGATATCTATTTCAACAACATGCGAAATAGGACTGTCTACGGCTTCATCATAGCTGATTATTACTGAGCTAGCATCTGGTGCCAATGATGCTCCACTTATAAATCTCTCAACATCGGCTATATGTTTCTTTTTTTGTCCTTCAATATCATAAATATCTAAACTGTATTTGGTCGGTTGTAATTTCGTTTGATTTTTATTAGCCTCGGTAAGTTTCTTCTGATCTTCGTTCTCGGAGAAAGAGACTACAATTAATTGATTATTATTCGGGTTATAATTAAAATCTAAAACACTTCTATCGTTGTTTTCTTCTTCCCATATTTGTATTTTCTTTGTTTGAAGATTATACGTAGCTATATGAAAATTTCTAAATGCATCTCTTAATAGCACTCTCATAAAGATGATTTTTTGATCTTTGTCTATTTGGATAAAATCAACGTTATTAAATACAGTGGTTAATTGTTTCATTTGATTCGTGTTTAGGTCATTTTCAAATAATTGTATTGTATGATCTGTTATGCCATCAGCAAAATACAATTTATTATTCCCTTCAGAATAAGTGAAAGCAGTATAATCCCCCGTTTCCTTACTTAATAAGAATTTACTTTTATTTTGAAGCTGGTCAAATTGATAGAATGTAAACTTCAAACTTTTAGGATCAAACACATTGATGTAAAGCTTAGATTCAGAAGCATTATGATCATCAATTGAAAATATTTTTTTACTAAAGACAATGCAAATCATTATGATGATTATCAAAATAAATAAAAATCTTTTCAAAATCCGCTCCCTTTCCACTATTATAAAATTAAAAGGATCTATTCTGATAAAGTTTTGTCTTTTCCCCCTACTAATTAATAGTACCCCTCATACTTGCCATCTAGAACTCTTCTGTTTTGCTAACGAGTACTTACAACACATTTACAATGGTTTTTATATAATAAAAGTAAAACCAGTAATATTTGGCAATCGTCTAATGAATGAACACGTAAGGAGGGACGATATGGAGGAAACAATAACAGCAAGCGGATTATCACGTGATCAGGTGATTGAGGAGCTAATGACCGATTATGGGCAAACGGTTCTGCAGCTTGTTTATACATATGTACATGATACAGCCCTTGCTGAGGATTTGACGCAAGAGGTTTTTATCAAGTGCTATAAGGCTCTCTCAACATATCAGGGGCATGCCAGCTTGAAGACATGGTTGTGGCGTATTGCTATTAATCATTTAAAGGATTATATAAAGAGCTGGTACAAGAAAAACGTCGATGTTACCGAAACGAATGTGTTAGCGGAAGCATTGGAAACGGGTGATTTGCTTGAGCAAGTTGTGAAAAATAGTGAGGGCTTGTATATTTTCTCTTGAAATAGTTAATCCTCCATCCAAAAATCAAAATCAGGATGAGAAGGATTAATTTCTAATGCTCTCCAAGCTTTTTCTAATTGTTATTTAATTATTCCCACTCAATCGTAGCTGGTGAACCCCTTGTTTACAACGTTATTATTTTAAATAATGGCTATGTCGTTTCAATGTCAAAATCAATTAGTGAGGAATGAATATCTGATGACGAGTTTTTTGTCACCGAATCTGAAATTTAGGAGAATAATAAACTCTATCATCAATTGAAAAAAGAACTTCGAATAAGAAAAACATAGGGAGATTTTAGTCTTCCTATGTTTTCAATCGTATTATTTATCTGTTTGTTTTTGCTTTTTTTTCAAATACTCCGCACGTATTTTTTCAAGTTGCTGCTTTCTATCAAATTTGGCCGGCTTATGTTTTTCATGATACTTTGCCACAGCCACCTGACCTTTGGTATCCAATTGATATTTCCCCACTTTGTTCACCTACTTTTCTTGTCTTTAAAGAGAATCTATTCAACAAATATAATATACCTTATTTTACTGAAGTAAACCTTTTTACTTTATTAGTATACTGCCTAACCCTGCATATATCAGTAAAAACTTAGTAAAATAATTCATAGCCAAATTGAAAATTCTTTTAAGTTAATTATTCAATTGTGAGTCCTTGTAATTCAGCAATTTTTGTCATGGTAGTTTCATAAGTCAATTCTTCATTCTTAACACTACCAACTAAATCATTTACAACTCTTTTAATAAGAGTAACTCCATTTTTTATATTCATCCAATATTTAACTCACCCTGATAGATTTTAACATCTCTTACATGATTAAGACCATAATCTAATTTTAGGCAGTATTTTTATCATCTTTTTTCCCAAAATACCCCTTTATATAACTATCAACAACCGCTTTAAATTGTACGATATCACCGTCTTTTACATTTTGATTTTTAAATAAAGAAGAGTTACTTACCCATATATGATCACACATAAAATTACCTTCGAAATCGTATAAGTCATGCAGTAACACTCTTTCAACTTTCGTCACTTTTAAATTTCTTCTTTTTGTTTCCATTTGGATATTTCTTAGTCCATAATTTTTAAACTTACCGTAAAATGACATATCTTCATTTAAGTGTTTTTTTAGTTTATCTCTCAATTTTTTTCACTCCCCCTTGTGTACATCATAAGAAAATTGAGAAATAATTTGTATAAAATAAAAGAGAGAAAAACTTAACGCACCTATCAATATGTATATATTTATTCGATTGTAATACTATTACCGTTTATTTTATTTATATTTGCCGAACCATCTGTAACATGATATAAATAACATTTTTCTATTGTATATTTTATAAAATCATGTCTTATACAACTGTGACAGACCCTTGCGTAATAATGGATTGATAAGCAAAGAAACATCAGAACTGATGAGTACGACCCATGCCACTAGAGAGGGCTTTCATTAATATTACCTGTTCTTTACCTTAGAGACGATAAAATACATATAAAAGTATCTGGATTCACTTTTTATTAACATTACCCAACTCTCCTATCCCACTCAAACACCTGACAACCCATAACGCTAAACGTTGATTTAATAATGTTTATAGACTATGGTACATATTTCATGATATACTAGTGCCATTGTGAAAAAAGGAGGAACTTGCATGATTCAAGTAAGTAATGTAGGTCTTCGCTATGGCGATCGTAAACTATTTGAAGACGTAAATATAAAATTCACACCGGGGAATTGCTACGGTTTAATCGGAGCAAATGGTGCTGGTAAATCAACATTTTTAAAAATCCTTTCTGGTGAAATTGAAGCACAAGAAGGTCACGTATCTATGGGTAAGGACGAACGTTTATCAGTCCTTAAACAAAACCACTTTGAATACGATGAATTCAATGTATTAGATACAGTTGTTATGGGCAACAAACGTCTTTGGGAAGTAAAAGCTGAAAAAGACGCTATCTACGCAAAAGAAGACTTTTCTGATGAGGATGGCATGCGTGCTGCTGAATTAGAGGGTGAATTCGCTGACCTAAATGGTTGGGAAGCTGACTCAGAAGCAGCAACATTATTAAACGGGTTAGGGATTGGCGACGAGCTTCACTATATGCTAATGGCTGACCTTGAAGGTTCTGACAAAGTCAAAGTATTATTAGCACAAGCTCTATTTGGTAAACCAGACGTTCTATTACTAGATGAGCCTACCAACCACCTTGACTTAAAAGCAATCCAATGGTTAGAAGAATTCTTAATTAACTTTGAAAATACGGTTATTGTCGTATCCCATGACCGTCACTTCTTAAACAAAGTATGTACACATATTGCTGACCTTGATTTCTCTAAAATCCAATTATATGTTGGGAACTATGACTTCTGGTATGAGTCTAGCCAATTAGCACAAAAAATGATGGCAGACCAAAACAAGAAGAAAGAAGAAAAGATTAAAGAGCTACAAGCATTCGTTGCTCGTTTCTCTGCGAACGCTTCGAAATCAAGCCAAGCGACTTCTCGTAAGAAAATGTTGGATAAAATCGAGCTTGACGACATTAAACCTTCTAGCCGAAAATATCCATTTATCAACTTCCAAACTGGACGTGAAATCGGTAATGATGTGTTAACAGTGGAAGGCCTTTCAGCAAGCAATGAAGGCGAAACACTATTTAAAGATATTCGCTTTTCAATGAACAAAGAAGATAAAATCATTTTACTTGGTAATCCAATGGCAAAAACGGCTCTTCTTGATATTCTAATGGACGAAAGAAAAGCAGATGCTGGTACGTTCAAATGGGGCGTAACAACTTCTCAAAGCTACTTTGAAAATGATCACGATAAATACTTCGAAGGTTCAGAGAAATCATTAGTGGAATGGTTACGTCAATATTCTCCTGATGATGAAACAGAAAGCTTCTTACGCGGCTTCTTAGGTCGTATGCTATTCTCTGGTGAAGAAGTGAAAAAATCTCCTTCAGTTTTATCAGGGGGCGAAAAAGTTCGTTGTATGCTATCAAAAATGATGCTTGCCACAGCAAACGTTATTTTACTGGATGAGCCTACGAACCACCTTGACCTTGAATCTATTCAAGCACTAAACGAAGGACTTATGCGTTTCAAAGGTGCGATGCTCTTCACATCTCATGACCATCAGTTCATCCAAACAATTGCGAACCGTGTCATCGAAATCCGTGAAGACGGCACAATTTTAGATAAACTATTAACTTATGATGAATTCCTAGAGTGGAAAGATAGTCAAGGCTTAAACTAACAACAAACAGGGTTCTCCTATTCAAAAAGGAGAACCCTGTTATTTTATACCTGCCTTTACTTATAAAAAATCGATGTTTGATTTATTACAAGAAAGCAAAGAACAATAAATCTTTTCATAAAAAAAAGACAGATACACTGTGTATCTGCCATTTACGTTTATTTTTGCATTTCCTTCGTTGGTCCCAATACGCCTGGTACCGGTAAGCCCGCTTGACGTAAGAGCACTGTCATTTGTCCACGATGATGCGTTTGATGATCGACCATTACACGTAATAGTGCACCTCTAGCTATTGGTCCAGTGAAGCCTTTTACTTCCTCCAGCAAATCTTCATTTGATAGCTTTGCCACTTCCTCTTTCACACTATTTGCTACATTTTCGTAAGCAGCTACAATTTCAGCAGCTGTAGATGGAATTGGATCTTCTTGTCGAGTCATTGGCACCTTTAAACCTGCCAAGTAACTGAAATAACCAGTAGCACCAACTAAATGCCAACCTAACCAACCTAGTGTGCTATGACCTTCCACGATGCTTTGCTCTAGCTTGTCATCTGTTATTGCTTTTAATACTTGAATAGTACCTTGTGCTGATGCTGACCACTCATTTAAAAAATCATCTACTTGTCGATACATAATAACGCCCCCCATTTTCGTAAGTACATTTCTATCTTATTAAATAAGAGACTTTCTTACAAGTTTCTAACTTTAAGTTTACATAATATTATTATATTGTATTCTGCTATAACTATTCAATTCAGTTACTTTTTACATGACTTTCGTCAAAACAAGTATACTACTCTTTAAATTGTAAAATCATGTATAATAGCTTTTATCTTAAATTGAAAGAGGTATTTTATGTTTTCCCCATTAAAAAAAGGCGATACCATTGGCATTTACTCGCCCTCTAAACCAGCTACGACTATTGCAAAGGCTCGCTATGAACGAGGAAAGGAACGTCTGCAAGCATTCGGCTTTACGATAAAAGAAGGCTCGTTAACTGGAAAAGAAGATTTTTATCGCTCCGGTACACCGAAAGAACGAGCAGAAGAGCTGAATGCCCTACTTCGTGATCCCCACATCAAAATGATCTTACCAACTATGGGTGGTACTAACGCCAATAGTATGCTGCCCTATCTAGACTATGAAGCATTTAAGCAGAATCCAAAAATACTTATAGGATTGTCTGATGTTACCGCTATACTCCTTGCAATGTATGCAAAGACTGGTGTTCCTGTCTTTTATGGACCTTCTGTTGCTTCTACATTTGGTGAATTTCCACCTTTTGTCCATTATACGGAGCAATATTTTAAAGATTTGTTTTTACATTCATTATCGATTCCCTATAACATGCAAATCCCACCTATTTGGACAGATGATCGACTAAATTGGTTAGAAAAAACGACTGAAAAAACTCAACATCATAATTCATGGATTACAGTGCAACCTGGCATTGCTGAAGGTCGTTTAATAGGTGGAAATATAAATACGATGTACGGCTTCATTGGAACACCTTACTTCCCTCACATAAATGAAGGAGATATTTTACTTCTTGAAGATACTTCTAAAACAATTGCGGTTGTTGAGAAAAACTTTGCTATGCTAAAACTACACGGCATTTTCGACAAAGCTTCAGCGATTATTTTAGGTAAACATGAACAATATGATGATTTGGGAACCGGGAGAAAGCCTTATGATGTATTGCTAGAGCAGCTAGATGGACGTACTATACCTATTATCGCGGATGTTGATTGCTGCCACACTCATCCCCTTCATGCCATGCCCATCGGCTTACGTGCACGCGTCAATGCGACTAGTAAAGAGATTACCTTTTTAGAAAACTGGTTTTCATAACATTCGTATAACCTATTTACTTCGCGTATAATGAAGGAATCTGCGTATGAGTCCTAATATAAAGTAGGAAAGATCTTTAATGCTTGTGCAATTCAATCAATCCGACTTTCACTACAGGAACAACTGTCTATCATGATGATATTTAGTTTCACGCTCAGAGGGTATAATGACGATATAGTTTGTATAAAAGACACGATGGTGACAACAAATAAGAATCGTTTGTTATTACCTCTACCCTACAAAAATTGAATAAGAATTTACTTCACAAGTGTCCTGCTTAGAGCTTTTCATTTTTTGGTAAGGAGGGGTTTTATGAATGATATACATAGGTCAACAACAGATGAGGATTTGACGGAAGAAGAATTGATTGAGCTTGTCCTCGCTGAACAGCAGAAGGCGTTAGCACTAGAACAAGAAGAACGTCAGCAAGGAAAAAAGCCTAAAAAACAAAAACCAATTGTCAAATGGATTGTCTGGAGTATGGCATTTGTGTTGTTTTTGAATACATTTGCACTTATCTTTCAAATTTACTCCATTCCAGCTCTTGAATTTTTGAAGGTGTCTTCTCGGCTATCAGCGCAAGAAGATATAAGAACCTATAAAAAAGCTGTTGTAGAGATCTCTACAGGTTCTAGTAAAGGCACTGGTTTTTCGATTTCTTCAGATGGCCTTATCGTAACCAATGCACATGTTGTAGAAGATGCTCAATCATTATTCGTCATTTTCCCTGAGGAAGGTTTAATGAGTGCCAAGTTACTGCAAAGTTTCCCAGACGTAGATTTAGCATTATTGCAAGTTACTGGTGATGAGTTACCCTCCCTCTCACTTGCTGAAAATCCTAGCTATAGCAAAAATGAGCATGTCTATTTCATTGGTAATCCACTAGCATTTACGGGCATTGCAAATGAAGGTACTTTATTGGAATCAACATACCTTGAGGATTGGCAGGAGCCTGTTATGATGATGGAAGCCCCTGTTTATCGGGGAAATAGTGGCAGTCCCGTCATTAATGCTGCTGGTGAAGTTATCGGAATCGTTTTTGCAACGGCGAAAAAAGATCCCTATGGTCGTGTCGGTTTGTTTATACCTGTTGAAGTGCTACAGCGTATATTAAATAAGTAAATTGTGCGAAAAGTTGCTTGTCCTCAAACTAACGAGACAAGCACTTTATTTTGTTTACATAATAAAATTATTTTCACAATTTAAAAAATCGATTTATTCCTCCCCATCATTTTTCTCAGTCAAGCTTAACTTTTGATCCGTCTTAATAGTAGTATGTAACTTTCATATTACTAGCTCACTAGCGTTCATATTTTGTAACTCTCAAATGTTCGAAGCATGCAAAAAAAAGGCATCCTATATCAATAGGATGCCTTAATTTAACGAAAGTAATTTTAATTACTGAGAATTAAAGTTTAGTTACGTTAGCAGCTTGTGGTCCGCGGTTGCCATCTACAACTTCGAATTCCACTTTTTGACCTTCGTCAAGAGTTTTGAAACCTTCGCCTTGGATAGCTGAGAAGTGTACGAATACGTCGTTTTCACCTTCAACTTCGATGAATCCAAAACCTTTTTCTGAGTTAAACCATTTTACTGTACCTTGTTTCATTTAAGAAAACCTCCAAAAAATAAAAGTGAACAATATGTAATTTCTTCAGCGAATGAAAAAATTCACATATTACAAAGAGTACCGAACTAACGCGATCACTTTTTGTAATATGTGAATTCATGTTTCCGGTGAAGCAATTTAATTGTTAAACTAAGTATAACCGGCATTCATAATTTTGTCAAATAAAGAAAAATGTTTTTTTTTTAATTTCTAAATTTTATTTCTATTCCTCAGATTTCAAAACGATAATACCGTGATATATTTGTACATCATCATCACAGGCTTCACAAAAAACACTTTCGTCCTCTGACCAGAAGGCCCAAAATCCCCCTTCTTTCGTTACCTCATTGTCATATGTTATTCGGAAGTGCTGTAGTTTTCTTTGTAATGCTGCCTCAAATTGCTCCTCCGTTTCAAATGTTTCATTTGTTTGAATAAAAGCCTCCCAGCCTTCAAACTTCCACCAAGGCTCATAATCAGCTTTCATGTAAATAATTGTATACATATTTGCCACATTCCCTGCTGTAATAAGATATTTTCATTTTAGCAAAGACATTTGAAATGTCTATTAAAACACTCTGTAATATGCTATTATTACCTTATTATTCATTATTTTTGGGAGGTATTTTTTTTATGTTTTCAAGCATTCGACCTAAGGCCGAACTCGAGGAATTATTAAAGCGTGGAACAAATTTAAATGCAACTGGCCGTTTTAATAAAACACTAGCATTTAACCATTTTAATTCTCAAGATGAAGAGAATTTAAAAATTCTCTACAATAAATTAAAAGAAATCACGCCTTCAATGAACGCTATTTTTAATAGCTATTTAAGTGAAATCTCTCTCTCCTCTCAGCTGACGATTAGTGAAGAAAATATTAATCGATACTTGACTCAATTTTTCTTAGCTACTCGTGATGATGAATATGTGGATGAAACCGTTAAATTTTTCAATTTATTCAGAAAAAATCAATATGAGCCGGGTAAGTTAATCGTCGTCTTTAATCAATTTGCATTTTATATTACTACCTACATTTTACATAATTTTGGTTTGAAACCTAATAAGGCATTTGAATTTATGAAATCTTTCCAATCTGCAGTCAATGTTGATCAGGAATTACTCGTTGAAGTATTAACAGAACGTACAATTGAAAATGTAGTCGCTGAAATTTCTTCTTTAATGGATGTCAACGCAAAAATCATGTACATGAAAGATTTAGTATTTAGCTTAGATAAACAAAACGAAGAAATCCAATCCTCTACCGCAGCAACTGAAGAAATTGCCGCTTCTATTAATGAGATTGCTCGAATGTCTTCCCGTATTTCTGAAAAAACAACTGAATCTGTTGATCACGCTGTACAAGGAAAAAATGCAATTGAGCATGCCCTTTCTGAAATCTTTAAAACAGAAGAGACATTTACAACGATTGTTGAGTCCTTTGCAGAATTACAAAAACGGGTAAATGATATCGAAAATGTCGTAACGTTAATAAACCAAATTGCCGATCAAACGAATTTACTTGCTTTGAACGCATCTATTGAGGCTGCACGTGCAGGTGAACATGGTAAAGGCTTCGCCGTAGTTGCACAGGAAGTTCGAAAGCTTGCTGAGGGAACGGTATCAGCACTTAGTGAAGTATCTACAAATGTACAGCATTTAAAGAGCTATTCAAATGATGTGTCAAACTCAATAACTGAAACGACAGAAATTATTAAAGAAGCAACAGTGGAAGCTAAAGAATCGTTACCATTGTTAAATGCCATAGTTAGTGCTATTAAAGGTATTAATCTGGATGTTACAAATACAGCTGCAATCTCACAGGAGCAGGCAGCAGCTATTGATGAAGTATCGGCAAGAATGATTGAAATTTCTAACCTTCAAGATGATATTCGTGAATATAGCCATAACACATCTAGTGATATACACTCATTAGGGAAAGAAATTAATCGTTTCCGCAATGATATTATTTCGAATAATAATGTTCAGCTATCGTCTATAGCACTTTTACAATTATCAAAGGCCGATCATATTTTATGGAAATGGCGAATTTATAATATGTTCCTTGGACTTGAAAATGTCAAGCCAAGTGATGTTTCTTCGCATACAGATTGTCGTCTCGGTAAATGGTATACATCTTCTCGCTCTGTAGAACGTTTCGGACACTTACAGGAGTATCGTGAATTAGACGCCTATCATTTACGTGTTCATGATTCAGCGAAGTTAGCAGCTGAGGCTTATAAGGTTGGGAATATTCAACAGGCTGAAGTTCATTTAAAAGAAGTAGATCAAGCTTCGAAGCAGGTTCTCTACTATATCAATAATTTAATTGCATATTTAGAAAAAGAACGTGTAATGCACTAAGCAAAAAGGAGGGCTCTCCCTCTTAACTAGTAGGAGGTGTTAGCTTGAACAAGCGAGCGCTAATTAAATTTTTCGGAGATGTTTATGGAACTGGCTACCGTTTTTTCATTAAACAAAAAGCGATTGAGCTAGGATTAAAAGGATACTGTAAACTAAATGATCAAGATCAAATTGAGGTTGAAGTAGAAGGTTCAAAAAAAGCGATAGATGAATTTTTAGTATTTGTTCAAAAGGGTGTTAGCCCTCAAGCAGATTCCAATTCATTTGCATTAGAGCTTTTTGATGATTTAAAAGGATATGCACGCATGGAGTCAGACATTGTTTAGTCTGGCTCCTTTATTTTTATAGTGCAGTAATACCAAGGTTTATCAAGCTTTTTGGCTATTTTCAACATTGAATGAGATTTTTTCTAAAATGACTTTGCTGGAGGCAATTTTATTAATTATGATTAAGAATAATACCCCAGTCCTCCACAAAAAACAAACCTGCCGTAGCAAGTGCAAATAATTATTTAGATGCTTTATAATGTCTCAGAAAATTATCCAGTAAAGCATTGAATATATCCATGAAGAAACTAGATCAGCTGAATCTAGTGTTGCGTTCAATGCTGCATGGCTGCATGTTCTCATTCCTCTTTTCATCTATGTTTTATTTACTTGCTACTGCACTTAAAAGTAATTGTTTGTTGCGATCAGACATTACTCGCCATTCTTTAACCGTTACTTTCATTTGCCCTCACACCCTTTCGAATATATGCTTCCAAACACTTTATGCAAGCTTTGACGCATATAAGACACTTCTCATCATTTAATAACCTGTGGTATTTCATAATGCGTACTAAACAGTGTATGCTTGCGAGCATCTACTGTAACTATGTACAAATCTCAGCATATAATAAAAAAACTATCTGGAGGTATTTTCAATGTATTATGGATTAAGTGATTATCATCCGATTTTATATAAAATCTTGGAGAGCTGGACTGGAGAACCAAAAAATACTGTTTATTTGTTAATAAATAAATATGGTCTACCAAATGAAGCAAGTTCTAGAAGAATCATCTGGTATAATAATGGTCCTTGGAAGCGTACCATTGTTCATCTTGATACAGTACCTCATAATACTCCTACTCCTCATCTTGATTATTTGGAACAAACCATAGATTATAAAGTACCTGTTCAATTTTTTGATGATTTAGCACAGTTTGATGGCAGCTTATATCCGGACCGAACAGCTGGTGAAGCTACTGCGAAATGCGATCAAGAAGCAGCGAATTTTATGGCTTTAAACTTGATGAACGACATGTAAATGGACAAGAAAGTATCCATCATATTGCTCGAGAAGAAGGGGTTAATAAACCAGAATTAAGGACTTGGGTTCGTTTATATGAACAACATGGTGCTGAAGATTTCGTGAAATCCTATACAAGCTATTCTCCAGAGTTTAAAATGGATGTACTTAATTATATGAACGAAATGGGCATGTCCCCTATTGATGCAGCTACGATGTTTAATATTTCTTCTTCGAGATTAATTAGAATATGGCGTCATCAATTTGAAACAGGTGGATTGGATGCCCTCGTATCGAAGAAAAAGGGGTGTCCAGCTATGAAAAAAGAAACAATTAAAAACACAGCATCAACACCAGTCGAAGGATCAGCTTTGCAGGCATAATAAAAAGCCACACCAATTGGTTTGTGACTTGATATCAATATGTTATTCAGTCATTAATGTCTCAATGGTTTTACTGTTATTACAGATAAGACTATTAGCTTTAAATTTTATACTCGTTGAAAGCATCTGCAACATACTTAATTCATTAGCCAACTTTTCTAATTCAACTAATCCTCCGCTTTGCAAATTACTAATTTCCAACTCAAGTTGTTTCAATGATTTTTGAATGAATTCGATATTTTCCTTGTATTCCTCTAAAATAATTTTAGCATCCAATATCTCAACCTTATTGTTAGTGTTTTTTTGCATATGCTGACTCTCCCTTTCTATCTATAAAGTCACCTTTATAGCGCAATCTTTGTTACATGAGATATTGAAAAACACTTTAGGACATGAAAGTATCTCAAAAAATGGATTTAATTAACACTATTATAAAGTTGTTTAACTTATTTAACAATATTATTTTTATTCATATGAAATAAAAAAGCCACACCTTGTTAGATGTGACTTGCTGAAACATTTTGGTCTATATAGCTACCTAAATAAATTGTAAATACTCTAAGACATTTCCGAAAGGATCTCTGAAGCTAATAACTTTTCCTGGAGGACAATCCATAGGCTCATCTACAATAAACTCAACATTATGTTCTTTTAATTTTTTGACTGTTTGATGAATGTCCTCTGTTTTTAAAGCTAAAACCACACCTAAAGAATCTTTAGGAATAGATTTAGCGTTTTTCGATTCTTCTAAAACTAAAGGTAGATCTCCGTGAACAAGTGTTACGATTTTGGTTCCGTATTGTTTGTTTACTTCAAAACCTAGAACAATAGTGTAAAACTCAATTTTGAGAATAAAAATCACGAATACGCTGATGGCGAGGAATCAACAACGGATGAAAAAACAATACTAATGTTTAACCTATTAAGAGAGAAAATATTGATTAACAACGTGTGAAGCAATTCGCGAATCCCATTAAATTTGAATACGATATAATGAAAATGATTAATCCTTGATAGGCTTTTTAATACTCACCCGAGTATAGATGAAACAGCAATGTCAGACAATTAGTTTGACTTTTTTTCGTCTGTCCCCCTTTTCTCCCTAATAAAGCAAAGGATTTTCTTGTTCTTAAGTAATATCATTGAGAAACTTTACAATTAGCAGTAAAATTTATGTAAGGATTATTAATTCATTGAAACTTTATGTCGATTATTTCGTATAAGAATATAGACATATCTAAATGCTAGGAGGAAGAAACATGCTTAGTGTCGGACAGTTTTTCTCTAGACATACCGCCAGCTTCTTAATTTCTCTCACAACTGTTTCTATCGCAGCAATTGCGGCAAGTCCAGGATACTTCCTTGGTGGTTTATTGTTTGCTGGAACATACGCGTCGAGTACGGCGTTGTTGAAACATAGACAGAAAAAGAAATTCATGCACATAGCAGGTATAACAAAAGAAGAATACAAACATATTGAAACACAACTTACAGCAGCCAATAAAAACATTCAAACTTTAAGTCAAAACTATTTACGTGTACGTTCTGTTTCTGCATTTAAGCAATTACTCGAAATGACACGTATTTCAAAAAATATCGTAAAAATAGTTAAAACAGATCCGCGAAAATTTTATAATGTAGAACAATTTTTTTATGCACACCTTCCTTCCGCTGTCGAATTAACGGATAAATATACGATGTTATCGAGGCAGCCTGTGAAGGATAAGGAAATCCAGATTACATTATCAAAAACAAGAGAAACACTTACAGATTTAAATGATACGATTCAAATTGATTTAAAGGATGCGCTTTCCAACGATATCGACCATCTTCAAATGGAAATCGAATTTGCGAATCGTTCCAATATAAGACGAAAAGAACAATTGGAATGGCGAGGCGATGATAAGTGACAGCAAATGATCACGCATTTCAACTAAATACAATACAAGGTATTTCCCCTCTTGTGCAATCTTATTTAGAAACTACAAATAATGAGGCGATGGCGACATATGAAACGCTATCGCCTCTTGCACAAAGTCGAGCACTTCTATTCGCTAGTCAACTAGACCTGACAAACTTCGAATCAGTCCTGTCTTTAGGGCAAGGTTCACAACGAGCGCTTTCTCAATTTGCTGATCGAATGCTTGCACAAGTTAAACAGAAAGACGTCACAAAGATTGGTCAAATGTTAGACTCTTTAATGCAAACGTTAGACCGTGTGGACCCTAACGCATTAGAACCAAAAAAGCAGTCCTTTTTTCAAAAAATGTTTGGCAAAATCGTGCCTACTGTTAAGCAAACATTAACGGAGTTTGAACGTATTAGTATCCAAGTAGAACGCATTGGTGTTCAGCTTGAACGTGCACAGCTTCAAATGATAAAAGATGTGGAAATGCTAGAAGAACTTTATGCACATAATAGAGGATTCTTTGAAGAGTTAGCGACTGCTATTGCAGCAGGACAAATGAAGAAGCAGCAAGCCATTGAAGTTGATCTTCCTAAAAAGGTGACTAGTGTACAGGCGACGAAACAGCCTCTAGCTATCCAACAGCTTAATGATTTTGCCGCTCAAATCGAACGTCTAGATCAACGTATTTATGACTTACAAGTTTCTCAGCAGGTTGCCTTACAAACTGCGCCACAAATACGCATGATTCAGCAGTCCAATCAAACGCTAGCTGAAAAAATCGAATTTTCAATCGTTACGCTTATTCCACTTTGGAAAAATCAATTGGCCATGATGTTATCCATGCATATGGATCATCACTACGCACAGCTAGAAGAAAGATTATCTCGTACAAATGATCGTTTTACGAGTCCTTCCTTTGAACAGCAAGTATCGAAATTTAAAGAAACACAGCATGAGCTGAAGACAGCGATCAAAGACGTCTTTGCCCTTCATACAGCTACAGAACAGGAAAAACAGCAATTACAGGATGTAGCTGAATTAAAGAGCTTTAAGAGGGAATGATTCCGCTTTTCCAACAAATAAGGGTGGCTCAGAAATCATCTGAACCCCCCTTTGATTTTTATGCTCATTCAAAATAATCTTTATAGTAGCCACCGATATTACCAGTGTTATCGATAATAAAAATGAATTCTTCTGTTTCATTTTTTACATCATATTGTTTCCCTACTGTTAATACGTTTGAAACTAAATATTTTGATGCATTTGTATGCTTACAAGTAACTGTGCGTACTGTTTGAGCATCTTTCCATTTTAAATGTAACATAATCTCTCTACCTCTCTTTACTAGCGCGAAGCTAATGTCTATTGCTTATTTTATAATATTTTTGAACTTTTGTGGAGAAAAAAACCATAGAAGACCTTATTTTCTCCATAACTATCGTTTTTTAACCATATCAATCATAAAAATTTTTACTTCGAGGTGTTAATATGAGCTTTGGTGGCGTACCGCAATGGTTTTTTATTCTGGCCGTTGCATTTGCAATTTGCTTTATTTTATACGCAGAATGGAATTCTAGAAAATAAGTGAGCCCATTAATATGGAGGGCACTGAAAAACTTACGTTTTCATAAAAGCGAACCTTTCTCAGATAAAAATAAGGCACTTCTTGTTCGATTTTGAACAGGAAGTGCCTTATTTCTGTCTCTATTCTTTATTCATTTTCGTTTAGTAGCTTTAATATCC